>CAZGYL010000524.1:0-4288 GCA_964529985.1 uncultured Planctomycetia bacterium
CGCTGTGCTCTGCGCTACGATCAGCTGAAGGCCACGTCGGCTTTGCTTGACCGCACGGCACTGCCCGAGCAGGCGCGCTTGGTGGACAGGGTAATGAGCCGGCTTGCGGCTGAACGGGTTGAAAGCAGCCCCGCCGGCCGGAGAGGCGACTTATGGAGGGGAGTTGCCGCCGCTGCAGCAGGTGTGCTTCTCTTGCTCGGCGGGTATCTGGCCGTTCGCGGTTCTTCGGATCAGAACGGCGCACCCAGATTGGAACGCGCTCTGAGTGCCGCGCAAAGCTTTCTCGGCGCCATGCAGGATTTGCTTCTTGATACGGGGAAGGGCGTTACGGCGGTGCCCGCCGATCTTGCTGTTCAAGCAAGGGAGGCGTTTCTTTCAGCTCGAAGTGAAGGAGACGGCTTCAAGTTCTTGGGGGACCTTTCCCGACAGATAACATTGACCGAGCGGCTTTCGGAGGTCTCCTCGGTGGTGCAACCCATAGGGGTGTTTTCCCGCCTCCTTGATATTGTAAAACCACAAAATCCTGAAAAGTAATTCTTACTTGCCCAGGCCGGGCAGCAGCTTAAGCCCTTTCTTAAGTATCCCTTCGGCCTTTTCGGAGGCTTTTCCACCGAGCGCTTTTGCAGCCTTTTCTCCGAGTACCTTTTGAGCTTTCTCTTTGATCTTCTCGACCTCAGGCCCCAGCCGCTTATCGACTTCGCTCAAGAGATATGCTTTGCCGGCTCTTGTCAGAAGCTCTTTGAGTTGCTTGCGGAAATCCGGACTCCAGTGAAAGCGGGGGGATTCAAGCGGTCCCTCTATGCGCAGGCCTTCGATGGAAAACGAACCCGCTTGGTTCACGGCTTCGCAGAAATCCGAAGCAGGAATGCCCAAGACGCGTCGGTGAACTCCGTCGGGAGCAAGTTTCACTTCCTGCAGGGCGACATCGGGCTTGAGATTTATCAGAGAAAATCCCTTGAGGCTCAACTCGGCCTTGAGGTTACACCTTCCGCTCTCAATGCGTACCGGTAGAGAAAGGCCGAAGAGCGGCTTGAGCAAAGCAACCGCCAGGCGTTCTGCGCTGCAGCGGCTGAAGAATCGAGGAGGCTCTTTGAGATCCAGATCCACCTCTCCTTCGAGTTTCAGAGCACCGCCTTCGCCCGTTGAGCCGAAAGCCCCGGCCAAGGTGAAGGTAAGGGGCGGCTCGTAGCGCAAGGGGCTGGAGGAGAGGTTTCTGATCTCCGCCGTCCCTCCTGTAAAAGGCGGAAGAGGGTCTTTTTTTGTTTTGTCTTCAAGGACCAACTCGAGGTCCTCAACAGCGATCCTTTCGATTACAAAACGCACTTGGTCTCGGAAGACGTACTCGGCCCGGCGGCCGCGCACTTTTTCAGCCGGCGGCACCTTCTTCTTCTTGCGTTCTTCTTCCTTTCTCCGGGCCTCTTCAGCGCGTTTCTTCTCGTACCATTCCTTGAGCTTCTTCGCCGCGTCTTTAAGCGTCTTGACCCAGTCGGTTTTCTTCGCCTGCTTTTTCACCTCTTCGGGAGGAGGCGGTGCCTTTTCAGGTTTCCCGAGGCGTTCGACATTAAGCGACCCGTCTTCCCTGCGCTCTACGTGCATTCGCACTCCGCGCAGAACCATTTGCTTTATGACGGCACGGCCCCGCAGAAGCTCCCAAATGGAGATTCTTGCCTCCCCGTTTTTGGCGAAAAGCACGTTTTTGGAAGGATCGTCACGGTCACGGACCGCCAAATCCGCAAAGAAAAGCGAGCCCGACCATGGAGCGAGACTGAAGCTTGAGAAGCTCACTTTGGTTGCGAGAGCCGCACTTGCAGCCTTTTCTGCGAAGCCTTTGAGAAAAGGCCGGGAAAGGAAAACTACGACCCCAGCCAGAATCACCAAGAGGGGGATTATGACGACGGTTCTGAAAGGATTGAATCGCTTCATTGAGAGACCTCTTCGGTCCTGTGTGCCGGCCTTACGTGGCTTCCACGAGGATCCAACGGAGGATCCTTACAAGCCAAAGATTCGTTACGTACTTGAAGATCTTGGAGCGGGAGAGGCGCTCGACCACGGTGTCCCTGTATCGTTGAACCAGGTAACGTATCGGCCACCAGAGGGCGAGAGCGGCCGAAAGCCCCACTGCAAACCCTCCCATGACCTCGTAGCGTTCAAGCCCCAAAAGGGCGAGGAGCGGCAGATTCAAGAGCGCCTTCCACAAGCTGTGCAAGGGAAGAACCTCAAGAACCCAAAATCCCACTTGGGCCAGAAATCCGGAAAGCAAAGCGGCCCTGATTGCGCCGGCGAGCGCCCAGCCTACAAAAGCGAATGCCAGACTGACCCGGAAAAGCAGAATGACCGCAATAAGGAGCAAGCCCATGCCGCTTGTGGTGGGAGTAAGCCCGAGAACAATGCCCAGCCCGAATCCGAAGGCGATCTGGTTGGGCGAGTCCGCACCGCTCAGGCCTTTGTAAAGTTTCCGGATCAACTTGAGCACAAACATGGCGACCTCGTTGTACCGGTACGGCGAATTCCACCCGGGCCCGGAGCACGGCCCGGTTTGCAGCGCAAAGATAGGTGCAACCAGTATGGGGCTTGGGAACCTCGTTGTCAAAGCGCAGTTTCGCCCGGCAGGCCATTGACTGTAGAACGTGTTGCGGAGAAGCTACTTGAGAACCCCAGCTCCCGGGCGGCCGGGGAGCTCGAGGAGGAGCTGCAGAAAGGGTCGCTGCGGCGGCCCGGGCAGGCCGCAGAGAAACCGGAGGTACGCTCATGCGACGCATAGTTGTTTTGCTTTTGGTGGTCGGCCTGGCCTTTCTGTGGATCCCGGGCTGTTCCACCTACGGGGTACTGAATAAAGAGCAAACCGCCTCGCTTTTAGGTGTGGAAAAACAAGAGCTGAAAACGCCCGACACCGTACGGGGGAGGTAAGTATGAGATACTGCAAGTGCGGCATGATTTTCGTCCTTCTGTTGTTTGCAGGCTGCAGGAGCGCCATCGGGGTCAGGGAAGCTCCGGTCAAACAGTGGCTCAAATCTCCTCCCGCACCTCTTCCGGCCAAGGTGCAGACTCCCGTAACCGTGGGGATCGTTGCAAGCGATGCCCGCCCCCAGTACTCCCCCGGCCTTCTCCCGGCGGCGCTCTTCATTCCGATCATTCCCTACGTGTACGGGAGCTGGCAAGGAGTGCCTGTTGAGAACTGCTTGACGTTTCCCGGGACTTGGGGCAGCGGAACCGAAGTGGCGGCCGACTACGTGCACCTCATTTCGTACATGACCGCTGACGCGCTTCGGAGATCAGGAGCAGTGGTCCATGCGGCGTACCCTTCGAATGCGGCCGTTCTGCGGCAGTACGAGCTGATCCTTCGGCTTGACTTTGAAGATTTCTACCATGGCGAAGGGTTGTTTACGTACGGAATTCCACCGATTTTAGGCGTTCCATTCGTGCTTTGGGCGCTCGGACTGCCGCGCGGCTACGTGGGAGCGGGAGGCGCTTTCACGTGGCAGCTCTACGAGCAGTGCTCGGGCACTGTGCTCGCTTCAGGCCGGATTGAGGACGGGGAAAGTACGCTTACGGGTTTTTACTACGGCGGGGGCGGTTTTCCGACGGCTGTTTCCGCTGTCAACAGGCTGTTGTTGAGCCGTGTTGTAAAGAACCTCGAAACTCAGGTGGTCGAAGCTCTGGCTCAGAAGTCTCCTTCATATTTCGAGGACCTTATCCGCAGGCACCGCGTTTGGCGCTCAAAGAGGCGTTGAGGCGGGCAAGCCACGCTCAGAGCTTAGCCCGGCGTGAAGCCAAATAGCGCTCGGCCGCCTCTTTCAGGTCGCACCCTTTTACCGAAGCGAGCTTCCTGGCCTTCTCTGTGTCGCCCGGCCCTACAAGAACACCTGGTATTCCGAAGCGCCGCGCCGCAAGCATGTCAAGCTCCCTGTCACCGAAAAGGCAGCTTTCCGAGCGCTTGAGGTTTTTCTCCTCTACGGCGCGCTCAAGCAGCGCGGTTCCGGGCTTACGGCACGAGCAGCGCACGGCCAGGCTGTGGGGACAGAAGTAAACCGCCTCGATGAGGATCCCGGCTTTATGGAGTCTTCTGAGCATTTCCGCGTTTACCCGGAAGAACTCCTCCCGGGTCAGATATCCCATGCCGATGCCGCTCTGGTTGGTCACAACGACAAGGCGGTAGCCTGCTTCTGCAAGAAGTTTCAGCCCTTCTGCAGCATTCGGCGCAAGGGTTACCCTACGTGGATCGTTAAGGTGCGGAATGTCCCGCAGTATTACGCCGTCTCGATCGAGGAACGCAGCAGGCGCGGGAGGC
>CAZGYL010000525.1:0-4282 GCA_964529985.1 uncultured Planctomycetia bacterium
ATCGATCTTTTCGGGGCTGTGAACCGAACGATGCGCTACGCCCGCATCAGGCTTCGCTGACAACCGTTATCTTTGCGGCCTGAATCGCATTGTAGCCGCTCTTACGGTAAGGCCGCGGCAGAGGCTGCGCCCTGCCTTTGCAATCGATCGTCCGGCACCTGAGCACGTATTCGCCGGGTTGCGGCGCTCTGAGAACGTAAACCCAATAGGCCGCGGTCCACCGCATGGGCCAAACCTCCGGCTTCCCGCTTGCAGGATCGATCCCCAATGTCCCGGGCGGCAGTTTGCCGCCGGGAAGACCGCCGCCCCAGTTCTCAGGCGGCCCGAGCAGACAGGCATCCTTCCAAGGAGCCCGCTGAAAGTACGGATCGCCGGCCGGCCGGGCGGCACCCTTCGGAGAGAGCCAGCACTGGACCTTTTTCAGACCGGACATACCGACTTGCGCGATTCCACTTACAGCAAAAATCTCCCCCGCCTTCACCCTCTTAGGCACATTCAGGAAGCATGCCCAAGTCTTGAGGTGACTTTCTACATCGTTGTTCCAGCCGGCGTAGGTGTCGTTCGCCTTGTAGTCGTTTGTTAAAACGATCTTCTGAAGCCACTTCACGGAGCGGTTCCCGTAGAGTCCGGGAACGAACATCCTCACCGGAGCTCCTCCTTTCGGAGTCAAAAATTTTCCGTTCAGCTTATAACAAAGAATGACAGGAAGCTCTTCCGGCGGCTCTTCAAGAACCCGCTCCAGAGAGAGCGAAGCTTGAAATTTTTGCTTGGGATCGTTGTTGTGGTAGCCCCAATAATAGACCCGGCGGACATTTGCACGGGGTCTTGCAATACGTATGACTTCGCGAAGCGGAACTCCTTCCCAAAGCCCCATACCGAAGGGCCTGCGCCCGTTCGTACAACTCATGATATGTAAGAAACGGATCGCATGTTTCTCAGCGAGAGCCATGAGCCGCTTCCATGAAAGGGCGTTTCCGCGTTCCTTGCACAAAGGGTTCTCAACAACGGCTCCGCTGGACGTATCGGGAACAACCTCCAGATACCAAGTCTCAGGAGTGAGGCCGACTTCTTTCCGCTTCTCTCGGGAAAGCTTATAAGGCGGAGGTGATCCTCTCCCCAACATCCGAAACTCCCCAAGCGGCGTGAGGTAAGAAATCTCCCTTGCCACCCGTTCAACAAGCACCCACCTTTCTTTTTCGGGTACGGCCGCCGTCAATCCCTTCGAGAAAAGGGAGCGTGAGGTCGCAACCGCACATGCCGCCAAGAAAGACCGCCTGTTTAGTCTCGAGATCGGATTTTTGCGTTTTTTCTCTCCTGCCATGTCGCTGCTCCTCGGGTCGAGTTTTCCGCTTGCTATGCTACCCCACAGCGCAGAGGTGCCCAAGATCTCGGAATGCACAAGTAAACGCCCCTCAACGCTTAACGCTTATCGCCGCTTGCCTTTCGTACGACCGCGGGTGAAAATAGAGTGTTTAGGATTTTCCACTCAGAGAAGGAGGCTCCACAATGTCATACGGAAAGCACGCTACCCGAATCTTCGCTCTGCTTGTAATGTGCGCTCTTGTATCCTGCGGCGGAAAGGAGGAAGGCGCTCCTGAAGGCGGCGTTCAGAAACAAGCTCCCGCCGCGCAGCAAGCTCCCGTCGAAACAAAAGTGACATCCCCCACACTTCCCAAGAAAACTGCGAAAGAAGCTCTCAGTCCTCTAACCTCCGAGGTGCCCGGCCGGGCCACCAAAGCGGCGGAAGCCGTCGCTGAAAAGACTGAAGCCGTAAAGCAAGCTGCAACTCAAGCCACGAAGGCGGCTGAAAGCGCTGCAAAGGCCGCAACCGGCCTCACGAAGCTTCCGGACGTTCTCTCAACCGCGGTTACCGTCGAAAAGGTCAAGGAGCTTGCAGCCGGCTTGAGCTTGGAAAAGCTCCAGGAAATTGCAAAAACCCTCACCGAGGCGATTCAAAGCAAGGACTCGCTTGTGCAAACACTGACAAAAAAATTATCCTCTTTGGGACCGCAGGTCCTGGGACCCAAGGGTCTTGAGGTTAAGAAGCAGATCGAGCAGGCCGTCTCCGAGCTCCGCACGTTACGCGAGAAGCTGAGCGCCGTTCTCTCAAGCCTCAAGGAGAAAGGCGCAGACGTATCGGCTTTTGAACAATTCGTGGAATAGAAAGGCCCGAACCACTGCTCTTTGGAGTCCGCGCCGTGAGTATGCGAAAGCCTTACTTTCGCACTGCTGTGCTTGCGCTGTCGTTTTTCTGCTTCGAGCCGTCAAGCCGTGCCTCTCCGACGGGCACAATCCGAGGATACGCCAGATATCCCCGCATTGTGGGCAACCCGGCTTCAGGCTACGTCGAACTTTACGAATGGAACCTCTTTCTGTGCCCGGTGGGAGGGAAAGGGATCGGCCCGTCGCGGAGACTGGGGGCGCCTCCGGGTGAACCCGCCCGAGGCGATGGCTTTTACGAAATCGCCATCTCAGCCGGGCTTGTTTCGCTTTTCGTCACCCAGCCTACGTTTTACGGCCGCCCGGCGGTCGTTCCCGGCGTATGGATACAGGCCGGCAGGACTGTCACCAGAAACATAAGTCCCGCCATTGATTTCTGTTGCGCTTTCACTGAAAACTGGTCTTTGCCGTGGGGGGAAAGCTGGTATCAGACGTTTGTCGCAAAAGGCACTTCCATAACAGGGGTAAGCTTCCGCCTTGCAGGCACTTCCGCCGGGACGGTCGAGGTCTCCGTAATCTCGGGGCCCCAAGGAGTTTCACCTTCTTTGTGGACCCCGGTCTCAGGTGCAGCTTCGAAAACAACGCCTGTAAAAGCGCTTGCCGACAACTGGGTCAGGTGGCGCTCCGGCGAGGTTCCGACAGTACCGGGACGCACTTACGCCGTGAGGCTCAAAGCGGTGGGCGGAGGATCCTTCTCGCCTTTTTCCCGCCCTAAGGACTCTTTGAGCTACCGGCTGGGAAGGGCGTATGACGGAGCCGGAAATCCCCGCAATGAGGATCTTAATATCACGGTGTTCTCTGATTCCGACTCGGTACGGATCACTTATTGCAAGACCACACCCGGTCTGGGTGAACTTCGCGACGGGTATTTCGGAACCCGTTGGGGCCAAACGTTCAAAGCGCAAGGCCGGTTTCTTGCAGCAGTCGACGTATGGGCGGCGGGCGCAGACCGTAACTGGGACCTTGACTTTACGTTCACAGTGAGAAGAGGTGGACCTGCAGGACCCAGAATAGGACCTGCTAAAACAACCAAGGCTGCGTACCAAGCTTTTGGAGCCGGACTTCACGGCGTCTGCTACGTGCCCGGCGAAGTACCCCTTCTTCCGGGGGAAACCTATTACATCGAGTTTACAAACCCGCAGGGTTTCAATCCCTACGTTATGACCGATCCTCAGGACAGCTATCGTTACGGCGCAGCTTATCAAGACGGCCGCCTCAAGGACGGCGGCACAGTAGACCTTGCCATGACCATTCTTGAATATCCGGGCGGAAACGCCGAGCTGCGCGGGACCGTAAGAAGTGAGAAGGGTCAAGCCGTAGCAGGAGCGCTGCTTGTAATCCAACCC
Source organism: uncultured Planctomycetia bacterium (assembly GCA_964529985.1). Lineage (GTDB taxonomy): Bacteria > Planctomycetota > UBA8108 > UBA8890 > UBA8898 > CAZGYL01. The sequence continues at coordinate 3,567 of CAZGYL010000525.1, forward strand.
GGGCCCTATGCCGCAACAAGCGCCTCAAACGGTTCCTTTTCACTTCCCGGCCTCCCAGGCGGCACTTACAGCTTGCTTGTAGAAGCTCCGGGATTTGAGCCGTTGCGCCGAAGCGGATTGCAGCTCCGGGAAAGAGAAAGCACAAACCTTGATTTGACTCTCAGGCCGCTTACCTGCAGCCGTCCTTTTACCAACGGAGGCTTTGAGGACGGCCTCAGCGGCTGGACGCGCTACGGCAATGCGAAGCCTGATGTGGTGCAAGGCAAGTGGTTCGCCGATATCGAACCTGCTGAGGGCCGCTACTTTCAAGGAAACGCGGTAGATGGAACAGCGCTCGGCGAAGGAGGCTATTTTCAGCAGTTCTGCGCTGAGCCCGGACACTTGATCCGCATAGAAGCCGAATCAAACGTCTATTGGATCGGAGGCGATCCTACAAGCGCCCGGAACAGGCTGGGCTTTGATCCCACAGGCGGCACTTCGCCCGAGGCCGAAACTGTAATTTGGAGCCCTTGGCACCAGCAGAGGGAAGCTGTGCAGGCATGGCGCACACTGACTGTAGAGGGACGCGCGACTTCCCCTCTTGTGACCGTCTTCCTGCATTTCTCTCAGAGCAACCCACCTGGAAGCAGGTGGCACATAAACTGTTTCGACGGAGTGAAGGTCACCGACATGACGGCCCAGCAAGCTCCCAAGTTCCGCCGCGGCGATGCAAACAG
>CAZGYL010000526.1:0-4279 GCA_964529985.1 uncultured Planctomycetia bacterium
CCGCAGCAAGTTGTTCGTTTGCGCGGTCAGCGATGTTTCACACCGGAAGCAGGTCATGCATTTTGCACCTGAGACCGCGGGGGGTGGAGGATTCGTTTCCCCACATGAGGTGCTGGACCCCCGAAGAAGCGTAATGCTGCAAGACGGAGATATCGAGAGGCTGGTGGGCCAGGCGACCTGGGACCGAATTTTTCGCCAGTGCCTTGACCAGAACCGGCAATTCAGGCAAGGGATCGGGGAGTGTATGATCCGGTATGAGCAGGAAACCAGAACCTTGGACGATTTGATTCCGCAAGGAGCGGTCGATTTTCTGCACATGGATATCGAAGGGGCGGAGTGGCATGCGATCCTCGGTGGTGAGGAGTTGATCAGACGCTCGAAAAACCTGAAGATTCTTATGGAATGGTGGGGGGAGCTTTACGGAGATGCAGACAAACGACCTCAGATCGATGAGGGTTACGCGTTTCTCCGCTCCGAAGGATTTGAACTCTATGCGGTACGTCCTCCCGAGGGAAGGAACGTCTACTCAACGCCGCCGGATATATACGCGGTGAATCGGTTTGAGGATTTCCTCAAACTGCCCCACGGTGATGTCCTTTGGGTACGGTCCTGAAGCCCTACGGTGAGCTTTTTGCTCCGGTTTTTTGCTTCGATTTCTTGTAAGCGCTTTCGCGACCGCAGAAGCCCTGACATCTGAAGAGGGTCGGCACAGGCTGCGGGCCGGCCGGTCGCAGATTCCGACCCCAAGGCCGCTTTGTGGGTGAAAGAGGAGTTGGGGGCAGTGGGCTTCTGGAGCCCCACCGCGAGCGGACCGAAGCCTGCAAGTGAAACGAGGAGGTTGTGCCGGCCGTGCGAGGTACCACCGAGCTCGGTTATACGGCTCACAAGAGCCTTAAGGGCTTAGGAACGATCGGACGAGCTATGCTTGTCCATACCACGCTGGCGGTGAGCGTAGCCCGTGTGCTTCTGGGCATTATCAAGCAATAGACGTGGATTCGTCCCGAGGAACAGTATGGCAAGAAGGCCGACACCTTTGATTTCTTCAAATACGCAGCCCAGGTTTCATGCGACGTGCTTGTGAGTGCCCTTTTTTGGTAAAATGGGGAAATCCGGCCTATGCCCGTGGTATGCGTGATCCGGAAGAATGAGGCCCTCGAACCTGCCGGAGGAATTTATGCGAAAGGCTGAAACTCTCCCGGGCTTTGCGGCGGGAGCACTGAAATTGATGGTTGCCTGCGCGGTTCTTTGTTCCCTTGCAGGGGGCGGGCAGGAACCCGGTTCTCTCGGGACTCCGAGTGCCTCGAGCGTCCGGGATCTTGTACGGCGGCTGCGCATGCTTAAGGCCCAGGAAGAGCGGGAGCGCGAAGCTTGGGAACGCGAAAAGCAGGAACTGGAACGGCTTTGCAGGCTGCGCCGGGAAGAGCTTTCCCGGCTGGAGCAGCAGATCGAAGAGCTCAGAAAGAGGAATGCATCCCTCATGGGAGAGGTCGGGAAAGAACGCGCTTCACTTGCAGCGGTTCAGGCTGAAGTCAAGCGCCTTGAAGACTTTCTGGGCGAAATGCACAGGCGTTTCGACTCTGTTTTCCGAGAGCGTCCCTTGCTTCTTGATCCTGCGTTGCAAAAGAAATGGAAAAGCGGCCTTAGGAAAGACGGTGATTTCTTTGAGAACGCCGTTTGGTTTTTTGATTTTCTTTTAACGGTCTCAAGGAATGCGGTCCGCGCAAGGATCACAAGGCGTCCGATCGTGCTTTCTACGGGTGAGAGGATCGTGGCCGATATTCTTCGCCTCGGAGGCTATGCTGCGTACTTTCTGAGCCTCGACGGGCGCCGTTGCGGCCGGGCTCAAGCGGAATCCGGGCGCTTGGTCTGGCGGACTTTGAACCCCCAGTACGTTCCTCGCGTTAAGAAGTGTGCGGAGATCCTGCGCAAGCAAGCTCCCGCGCGCTTGGAGGTTCTTCCGGTTGAGCGGTGCCCTGCAGGAGGGCGGTGGTGATATGAACTCGGCGGTTTTTGTTTTGCTCTGCACGTTTGCAGCCGTCCCGGCCGAAAGCGCGCCCTCACAGCCCGGCCTTGCTGAAGTGATCGCCAGGCTGAAGGAGGAGATAAAGGGCCGCGAAGTTGCGGTTGCCACTCTTCGCCAGCAGGTGCACCTTGAAAGGAAAAACCTGCGGCGGCGTCTGCTTGACCTTCAAGGCCGTATTCTCCAGAGTGAGAAAAAGCTGGAAGAGCTCCAGAAGGAAACCGCGGATTTACGAAAGGAAAAAGAAAAGCTGAGAGAGCTCGGCGGCGCCCTTGAAGGGAAATTCGCAGATTTTTTCGATTTGCTGCGGGAGCAACGAAAAGAACTTGAAGCTGTGGTGCTTCGCTGCGGTGTGGGGGAGGGATTCTTCTCGGAGCTTGACGCCGTGCTTGAGAAGAAAAGGAAGGCTTTGCGCAGCGTGGCCCCGGCTGTGCAATCGGCGGTTCGGGGTCTTGCAGATTCATATGCCGCCCTTTTCCACCAAATGGGAGGTTGTTCAGCCTTTGAGTGCGAAGCTGTCATGCCGGACGGGACGGCGCGGAAAGGGCGGTGCCTCCTGGTCGGTCCTTTCGGTGGAGTTTTTGCTTCGGAAGACGGCGGAGTTGAAGGCTTCGCTGCGATCGATACTGAAGCTGCTTGCATTCGTGTCTACACCGAAGGACTTCCGGCGGCGGTACGCAAAGCCGTACGCCGGGCCATAGTGCAGGAAGGGGCGGAAATTGAAATACCGATCGATCCCACAGGCGGCACCGCGGTGCGCAGCCTGGCGAAGGCGAAGTCGCTTTGGGATTTCCTGAAAGCGGGCGGAATAGTAATGATTCCTTTAGGGCTTATAGCTCTCTTCGGCGCCGCCATGGTGCTTGAAAGGTTCCTTGGGCTTCGCCGCGCGAATGTGCCTCCCGAGCCGTTGCTCCGCAGGATTTCACCGCTTCTTCGCAGCGGGCGTTTCAAGGAGGTGGAGTCTGTTTTGGCGCAGGTGCCCGGTCCGCTAGGCAGAGTTTTGCGTGTAGGTGTGAACGCCGCTCGAGACGGAGCGGAGGTTGTTGAGACCGTTCTTGAAGAGGCTGTGTTGCGGGAGTTCCCGCGTTTGGAGCGGTTTATCGGCGCCGTAGGGGTTTTTGCAGCGGCTGCTCCTCTACTGGGATTGCTCGGAACCGTAAGCGGCATGATACGAACGTTCCACATAGTCTCGTATTATGGAACGGGGAACGCACAACTGCTCTCGGGCGGGATTTCAGAAGCATTGATTTCCACCGAGGCCGGGCTTGTGGTTGCAATCCCTCTTGTTCTTGCCTACGCGTGGTTGCGCAACCGAGTGCGTCTTGTCATGGCGGATATGGAGCGCGCTTGCATGACGGTTGTAGGAGCGGTTCGGGCTGCGGAAGAAGGAGGTGGGAAGTGACGGATCTCCTTGCCGCTCTTCTGAACGCCGGCGGCCCTGTCATGGCGCTTCTTGTTGCAGTCAGCTTCCTGCTTTGGTTTCGTCTTACGTGGTGGTCCCTTGAACTGCGGCGTTTTTTGAGGCGGCTGGAAGGGCTTGCCGATCTTGCAGCCGAGACAGCCGCAAAGCAGGGCAAGGCGGCCTGCCGGGCGCTTCTCTTCCGCCGTCTCCGAGGCGATGCGGCTTTTGAACCGGTTCTGCAGGCGGCCTTTGGAGAGAACGATCCCTATGCGGTGGAGGCCGCCTGTTCGACTCTTGCTGAGAAACTCAGATCCCCTGAAGGACCGCTCTCTTCGCTGGTTACAGCCGCTCCTCTCTTGGGCCTCCTGGGGACGGTCGTCGGCATGGTTCAGACGTTCTCCGCCCTGACCTTGGGTGGTGCGGCGGACCCGCGGGCTCTGGGAGGGGGTATCAGTTGCGCTCTGGTAACAACGCAAGCGGGTTTGGCTGTAGCACTTGCCGGTCTCTACGGTGTGGGTTGGGTGGGACGTCGGAGCAAACAGGTTGCAACCGAACTGGAGCTGATTCAAAGCGTGCTTGTTCGCCTTTGTAAGGCGCGTTCAACTCCGGAGGACTAAGGAGAGATGTTCAGGAGCCGATTGCTGCGCGAACAGGAAGGTGATCAAGCTCAGATCCAGCTGGCTCCGCTCATAGACATGATGTTCATTCTCCTGATCTTCTTCCTCGTAACTACGAGCTTTGTCAACTTAAGCGGTGTAACCGTGCACAGGCCGTCTGCAAAAACGGCTTCCGGGCTTACGCCTCGCAGTATTTACGTGGTCGTCGACAAGGAAGGGCGCGTTTATCTGGAAGGCTCG
>CAZGYL010000527.1:0-4269 GCA_964529985.1 uncultured Planctomycetia bacterium
CATTTCAGAAGCGGTCCCGTCCACCTCCCCCGGAGGCTTGTGGCTGTTGGAGACCGCGTGTACGTAACACTGGGGCTGCGGGAGCCGGTAAGTGTGCTTGACGCCCGTACGGGAAAGACCCTTCGGCTGCTTGAGGGCACGGAATTCACCGAAGAAATCGTTTACTCGGACGGAGTCTTGTACCTTGTGGTGGGTACTTCCGAAGTTGTGCGCTGCGGGGGCGGTCTTTTCATGGAAGGCGAGCCGGAGCCGACGGATTTCCGCTTTATCGCGGCCTATGACCCTGAGAGCGGAAAGCGCCTCTGGAAGCGCGATTTTTCAAAAGGGCCTTTTTTGCTTCCCCTGACCCTTACGGTTTGCGGAGAAAGGGTTTTCTACAAAACCGGTGCTCATGTGGGCTGCCTCAATGCACGTACCGGTCGGGACATCTGGAAAACCCCTTCACCGAGTCCCAAACGCCGGATGTCTTGGTCCGCTCCCACTTTGGTTGCTGCGGAAGGGGTTCTTCTTTGTGCGGACCGCGTGCCTGAAGGAAAAGATCAGACGGCCGGCAGCGGGCCTGTCGAGTGGGGTGTGGACGGTTGGAATGTGCGCGGGTTTAAGCGAAGAGCAAAGAGCTTTCTTAAGGCTTACGATGCAGAAACCGGAAAAGAGCTGTGGCAGTGCCCGTGCAATGAAGGGTACAACTCGCCTGTTGATGTTTTTGTGATCAACGGACTTGTTTACATTGGAACGGATTACCAGGGCCGGGATTTAAGAACCGGAAAGATAAAAGTAACCCTGCAGGCGCGAGGAGCACCTGTAGCTATGCCGCACCACCGGTGCTACCGGAACAAGGCGACCGAACGCTACATTTTTACGAGTCGATCGGGGATCGAGCTTGTAAGCGTCAAGAAGGGCTGGGTGTGCAACAACAGCTGGATACGCGGGACGTGCCAATACGGCATCGTGCCTGCGAACGGACTTTTGTACGCTCCGCCGGATGCATGCGCCTGCTACTTTCTTGTGAAAGTGGCAGGTCTTTTTGCGGCTCGAACCTGCGAGGGGGGGCTCCCGATGCCGACCCCGGCGCCCGGCGGCTTTGAGCGTGGCCCTGGTTGGGGCACCAAGCCGGGTGAGCCTGCTGGTTCCGGTGATTGGCCTGTTTACCGTCGCGATAATTTCCGAAGCGGTGCTGCGTCGCAAAGCATCGGCTTGCCGATCGGGGTGCGCTGGGAAACCAAAGTGGCGGAGAAGCTGACCCAGCCGATCGTCGTGGGCCGGCGGATTTATGTTGCCGACAGCGAGAGGTTCACCCTCTACGCGCTTGATAAGGAAAGCGGGGCTGAGGTATGGAGGTTCGGGGCTTGCGGAAGGATCGACAGCCCGCCTGCTTACCTTCGCGGGTTTCTCTTTTTCGGTTGCGGCGACGGGCGGCTGTACTGCCTTCGCGCCCGTGACGGCGAGCTTGTTTGGCGCCTGCGTCTCGTTCCGCAGGACAGGCGTGTTGTGGCCTTCGGGCGCCTGGAGTCAATTTGGCCTGCGCACGCTGCGTGTTTGGTGCAAAACGATTCGGTGTACGTTGTTGCGGGCAGATCAAGTTATCTTGACGGCGGATTGCTTCTGTGTCGGGTGGATCCTTGGACGGGAAAGGTGCTTGCAAGGCAAACGGTCTACCACCTCGATCCCGAAACAGGCAGGCAGTTGGGCTGGGAGGATCCCAAGCGTAAGGGGTTTGACATGGAAGGTGTCCGCTCCGACGTGCTCGTCGGTGACGGGGAGTCTGTTTTTGTGAAGCATTTCAGATTCAGCGCCGATCTCAAGCCGGTCTCGGAATCCGAGCCGCATCTTTTCGCCATAAATGATTTGCTTGCTCCGGAGTGGTTTATCCGCTCGTACTGGTTGTTGGGAACGGACGTAGGAGCGGGGTGGAGCGGTTGGGCGTTTATGGGCAATTTGACGCCCGCGGGCCGGATACTTGTTTTCGATAAGCGGCGGGTTTTCGGTTACGGCCGCAAACGTTACCTCGGAGGACCTGCAGGCCACCGCGGCAACGAGTATCACCTTTTCGGTATGCGTAAAGAGCTCCGTCCCATAAGTGCTTTTCGGGGGTCGCGGCGCCGGCGTGGCAAAGCTAATACAAAACCGTTCTTGTGGACCAAAGAGGATTCGCCCTTGGTGCGCGCGCTCGTTCTTGCGGGCGATAAGCTTTTTCTTGCCGGGTCTCCGGATCCCGGGCAATGGGATCGAAAGCGGCTCGTATTCCTCAGTGGGCGGGAGGCGCTTGAAGCGTTTGAAGGGAAGCGCGGCGTGTTCTTGCAGGTACGCAGCACGGCTGACGGCAAGTTGCTCCAGCAGCTCTCGCTTCCGGCGAAACCTGCCTGGGATGCTATGGTTTCAGCCGGAGGCCGCCTCTTTATAAGTCTCGAAGACGGGCGGCTACTCTGCCTAGCTCCTGCAAAGTAGTGCCTCGTCCAATAACTACCGTCCGGTTTTGGCTTTCCGCCAAAACCGGACTCGGGGCGCCTGGCGGGACCTTTTGGCACGATGTCTACGATCCCCAATCAGCCGGCCCTACACAGCCTCAGCTCATTGAGGCAATGACTCATGGTTCTCTCAGAGGCGCATGTAGGGGAGAGGCTTCGGAGTAGTGCCCCTTTGGAACACTAAGCATTGATAGCCTGCCTTACCTTGTTAAGGCGAAGTTCTTGCCACCAAGGGCAAAACGCTCCAGAGGGGCTGGATAGGGTGCGGGCCGGCTTATTGGGGACTGCGTCGCCGCTCCTCGGCAACCGGCTCCGTAAGGTTGCCTGCGTCACGGCTCCTTGCCTCGCACCAAAATCTCTCCGCCATCCGCTCCCGTATTTATTGGACGAGGCACTTATGGGCCCCTATCGCGTGCGGCCGCGGATTGCAGGAACGGGAAAGTGGTTTCCCGATGAGACGCACCGTCCGGTTTTGGCTTTCCGCCAAAACCGGACTCGCGGCGTTGCAAGAATCAATCGGTAAAGGAGAAGGAATAAAGCTTCGCCCGGGAGAGCTCAAAGCGCAGCCGCACGGCCGTGCCTCTTAGATCCGACAGATCCGTTTGATCCCATATGACCGGTTTATCCGTAACGTCGCCCGTTATGGGCCTGCACGCGCCTATTTGGCGGCCGAAAGCATCAAGCACGGCCACCCTCACAGTACCTCCTCGCGCGTCGGCTGTTATCCTGAGCTTTGAACCCGAGCAGATGATCGGCTTTGTTTCAATGAGACCGGTTGCGGCCGGGCCTAAGGGCTCGTAGCCGGCGAAGCGATCCCGGCCTATTGTTGCAAGGGCCAGGTAACCCTTTCGCCTGCCGTAGTGAGTCCCGTCGGAAGCGCCGTAGTAGATTCGGATTTCATCCTCAAGCACAACCGGCCTGAAGCAGGCGTAAACACAGCCCCAATCGTAGCTCCCTTTTTCCTTGCCGTTCGGAATAAAGGGTACGCCGGGAGCGATACGGAACCAGCGTTTTGTATCCGGACTCCAAGTAAGTTCGCAATGGACGCGGTCTTCTTGGGTTCGGAAGATCATCAGAAAGCCGATATAAAGCCCTTCGTAACGCAAGACCGGCATGGCATAGGTTTGATTCGACGGATCTCCTCTCAGTACCTCAACGGCTTTGGTCCAGTGGAGGAAATCGGGGCTTTCGGTGCGCCCCACAATCCGTTGGCCTTTCCAAAGGCGAGTTATTCCGACATAGCAGTTGCGCTCGGGCGACCAAAATGCGTTGTTATGAGTGTCGCCCGCAGCCTCGATTTCAGGACAAAGATGGGGCTTGCCCCAGTGGAGCCCGTCCGGTGAAAAAGCGACCGCCATAACGCGGCCTTCTCTCGCCCTGAAAAACAGTTTGTATCGTTTTTGAGGATCCTTCTCGTGTTCATCGTAAAGCACTCCGCTTCCATGCGGGCCCAGGAGCACGATATTGGAGGGCTCGCCCTTAAACGGCTGGATCTTCATGAGCGGCTTGCGCCAGTGGATACCGTCGTTCGATTCGGCGTAGCACAGCGCCATGAGGCGTTTGGGGCTCCCGGGCGGGGGCGGAGGCATTTTCCACTTAGCCTTCTTGCTGGGGGTGTAATAAACAAAAGGACTGTACCAGCAACGCCATTTGCCCGTTTCCCGTTCGAAAACGATATTGGGGTAGAGGTTGTCAAAACGTGTTTCCCAGGGCTTGCCTTCTCCGAAAAGCGGGTTTGCCGGATGCTTTTTGATTTTGCCCGGGCGAAGCACAACGCCGCTCTTGCGTGCGATGATCCTGCTAT
>CAZGYL010000528.1:0-4255 GCA_964529985.1 uncultured Planctomycetia bacterium
CAAGAACCGAACATACCTCGTTCTGACGGCCCGCATGGGGCCCTTAGGCATGGAGCTCGACAACATCCCCATCATGAAGCACGTGATCCCGCTTGACCGTCTGTCCGTCGTATACACCCTCACCCCAAACCCTAGCATACTTCAGGGTCTCCACAAAGCCTCTGTGAACCTCCGCAGCCAAGTGAAGCACCGTGCTCCCCCGGGGCAACACGAACGGACTGTCCAGGTCGGGCTTCTTTCCCGGCACTTTCGTGTAAACACGGATAACATCGAGGAACGTAAATATCATTTTCTTAAGTTCCTCGATCCCTTGACCCCGCTCGACCGATACCGCTATCCGTTGAAAAGGAAGCTGGAGTGCTTCCAACACAAGCTCAAATCTGTCCGCCGCCTCGGGTGCGTCCGCTTTTGCTCCCACAAGAATGGTCCCCAGGTGGCGGATCGGGCTGTTCCCGTCTTCGCGGGTAAGCTCGGGCACCAACTCCACTTTCTTGGAGGCCAACCGGTCCCGCACGATCCGCACATCCTCAAGGGTCTCGTCGGTCGAAAGATCTGCAACCAGAAGGGCTGCATCAGCGTTGCGGGTAACCTCGACCATCCACGGAAACATGAAATCAGCCGTTATAGCGGGAGTGTCGATCAGCTGAAACGCAATGTTCTCATACGGCATCATACCGGGGATAGGCTCCCGGGTGCTGAACGGAAACGGAGCCACCTCCGGAGTGGCATTGGTCAAAGCACGCAGCAAGCTGCTTTTCCCGGCGTTAGCGGGCCCGATTATGACCACTTGGCCGGCCCCTTCGGGCGGGATGCGGAAACTCGGCCCCCGCCTGCCCTTTGCTTTTGCCTTTGCGATCTCTTTCTTGAGCTGGCTGCGCCGCCTGCGCAGATCGGCGAGCATATGATCCGTGCCCTTGTGCTTGGGCAGCAGGCGGATCATATTCTCCAGCTCCGCAAGCTTCTGCTCCGGATCTTTCGCCTCCTTGAAGCGCTTTTCAGCTTCCAAGTACTGAGGTGTCAGGTTAGCCGGCATAGTTCTTTTCGCCCCTTGGGTGAATCCCCACTTTCAAGCTACGGGTGAGGTACGGTTTTGTCAATCGAAGCTCAAGCTTCCGGCCCGTTCCCTCTGGTCTAACACTCAGCGTCCGCGCAAAATAGTCTGCCGGAGGAGTCATGACAAACAAAGTCCTGACCTTTCTTACCGTACTTTGGTTTTTTATACCACCGCTTAGCTCAGAAGCTGAGGATCCGGTCGCGCCCGTACGTTCGATAGAAGCGGCCGACACAACCGATCCCTCGCGCTGGACCACTCCAGGTGTAAGTGCAGGTTCGGTTGATTTGAGCAAAGGTCCGCCCTCCGCGCGGGGCAAGCCGCCTTCTTTGCAGATACGCTTCAAGCCCACACAGGCCGCATGGGGAAGCGCCAGGACCTCCTGCCGCCTGCCGGCGGACGCGGTTGGGCTTCGCCTCCTTTGGCGGGCGATTGAAGCTGAAGCCGGCGCTCAGCTTTATGTCCAGCTTTGCGAGCCTCACGGCGACAGGTACATGGCCAGGATCCCGCCCGGCGGCAAAGACCTCAGAGAAGCCCCGGGAAAATGGCGTTGGTCTTTTGTACCGCTGTCGGCGTTCAACTTCGTGCCCCGCGGTGACGGGCACAGGGAGTGGCAGGCGGTGCGATTCCTTGAAATAAGCCTCGCCTTGAAGCCCGCTACAGTACAGATAGCCTCCCTTCGCTTCGTGCTTTTGCCGGAACCGGAGCCTGCAGGCCCTCCCTCCTCGTTCGAGAAGGCGAAACCGGAGGCGATTAGAGTTGCGATCCTCCGCGGCGAAGGGCTTCCGAAAGCCGGTGCCCCCACCCCGGCGGAGAGGTTCCGCGAGATTCTGGCGGGGCCTGGCGCCGGCCAGTTCGCTGTTTCGGTACTCGGCCCTTGGGACCTTGCAAGAGCCGACCTTTCAACAACCGACGTATTGGTGATTCCCACGGGTCCTGTACTTCCTTCATTCCTGCGGGAGAAGATCCTCAGCTACCTTAAGAGCGGCGGCGGCTTACTTACCTGCGGAGGCTATGCTTTCGACCGGCTGGTTCTACCCCTCGAGGACGGCTCATTTGTGCAGTGTCCATACGTGCTTAGGGCTTCTGCCTGGGACTTCCGGAAAGGGCGCCCGCCGGTTGTGCCTCCCTCCATGAACTCCCGCTACGGCAGAGTCGGAGACACACTCGGACTCAAGCCGGATCAAATCGGAATATTTGATCCGAGCGACCGATTCGAGGGTGCCGTGAGGCTTGACGGCGATCTAGCCGCGCTTGAAGGGAACTTCGCCGGGTGGTCAGCAGTAGGACTCATCGGCAGCAACCACCCTGTTTTTTCTCAAGTGTATGCCGTCTGGAGGCCGCTTCTTGTCGCCGAAGACCGTTACGGCCGACCCTTGGGACCGGCCGGCGGCATCCTTTGCCACTTCGCGGGACCTTTCAGAGGCGGTGTGTGGGCCTTCTTCGGAGTTGAGAACCGCGACATTTTTGCCCCAGGAGCCCTACCCGAATCTGCTGTGCGGAAGCTCTTGCGCGAAGTGGGCCGCAGATGCTTCGCCTGGGGATTTCACCCTGAGCTGTATTGCGTGCGGCCTACCGAAAAGCCCGCACTTACGCTGAGCGTAGGCAATTTCGGCAGGAATTCAGCTGCAGCCGACCTGATCCTTCACCCTCCTCTTAAGTTCGATCCTCAAACAGGCCGCAAAACCGGGATTCCGGGACAGGTGCGCAGGGAGCACCTGTCCCTCAAAGCACGCCAAACCGTCAAGCGGCGCTTCAGTTTCGAAAAACTTCTCGGTCCGGGAGTGTACATCGTCCGCGCTTCCCTCAGGCCCGAAGAGGGACTCCCTCAAGAGCTCACTACTGCGTTTTGCGTGTGGGATCCTGAAGAGGGCGCCTCCGGTTTAAATCTTTCTTTCGAGGAAAACTACTTTACATTGAACGGCAGGCGGACCTTCCTTACCGGCACGAATCAGACAGGTATCGTTTGGTTCTCCTCCCACGAAGAACCCTACACTTGGCTCCGGGATTTCGCAATGCTGAGGGACAACGGGCTCAGCGTCGTGCGTTATCTGCATCTCTCGCCCTTTGCGGCCCCCGACCCTTTGAGCCCCCGGAGATACGATCCGGAAAATCTACGCAAAAGACCGCCTGAGAAAATCCTGCGGCGGACCGACGCTCTGGTTTATCTGGCCGCGCAGCACAGGCTCGTTCCCTGTTTGACCCTCCACGACTGGCAGCCCGTGATCCTTTCGGATACAGCCCTTTCGGCTCAGAAAAAGTGGGCCGCCTTCTGGACAAGCCGCTACCGCAAAGTGCGGGTGGTGCTCTGGGACATTCAGAACGAGCCCGTAGTGACCATTCGCTCGGACCCGCTTACAAGAAAACTTTGGCGCGGTTTTGCACAAACCCTTCCAGCTGAGGTTCGCGCGCGATTCGGGGAACTCCCCCTGCCGCCGGCGGGGGCGAAGGCGCGCTGGGGCGACCCGGCCGCCTCGTTACTTGAACGTTTTAAAATTTGGCTCTTCCGCCGCTGGACGGCAGCGAACGCACAAGGAGCGAAAGAAGGAAACCCTGGGGCGCTTCTTACTGTAGGTCTTCTGCCGTCGAATCCTCCCATCGACAAGGCATTGGCGCCTGCAGGGCTCGATTTTGCGAGCTTCCATTGGTACGGCGCGCTTGAGGATTTTCCGATCGAAGCGCGGTGGGCCGACCGCGCCTGCGCGGGCCAAGGTCTTTCGGTTACCGAATTCGGAGCGCAGGAAGCGCATAACGCCAGAGTGCGGGGGGTCGAAGGAGATTTCGCCGGCCAGACCGTCCGTCGTTACTTGTGGACCGTCTTCGTTACCGCGGCTATGGGAGGAACGGCCGCCTGGTCTTGGGATATGCGGGACCTTCCCGAGACCGTGTTTCCCTGGGGCATGGCGCGGTGCGACAACAGGCCCAAGCCCGCACTAAGGGCTCTCCGGGCCGCCTCGCTTCTCCTCCACACCGTAAGTCCGGGGCCCCGGCGACCGAAGCTTGTCTTGCTGCTTCCCGACGCCTGCAGACTAAGTGCGGCCAAGGCACGAGTTGATCAAAAAATAAGCGAAACCGTTCGCACCTTTTTCGAGCTGGCTGTGCCCTTTGTGCTTGCAACCGAAGAAGATCTCCTTTCAAGCCGCTTGGGACGGCGCTGGCCGCATGTCCGGCTTTGGGCCCTTCCGCCTGTAGCAAGCGAGGAAA
>CAZGYL010000529.1:0-4254 GCA_964529985.1 uncultured Planctomycetia bacterium
AAAAAGAGCCAAACAAAATCGGAGCGGCTTAGACCGCGATCCAATAGAGTTTTCTCAAACCTGCCCTCTGCCAGGGATATTTGCACTAGGCCAAGGAGGCCCAATAGCTGTGCTTCGGAGGTCTTAGACTCAAGAAGCGATTCCAAAACACCGCGGTCTTTTGCGTTGACAAACCGCGAAAATGCGTACTCTTCCCAAAAATCCGAAGCGGGAATAGGGAAAACTTCATCGCATCGTCGCAATGTTTCTATAAAGCATCGCCGCAGTTCGGGGCTATCGGAGGTCTGCAGGAACCAGAAGACCGGCAAGTCGGGAAGCAACTTGGTGCTCACATCACAGACGATCGATCTGCGGTGTGATTTCTTAAACAAGCGCGACGTCTTATAAACCTTGCTTAGGAATGAACAGCCCTCTACGAATCTCGGATCAGGCCATTCTCCGTGCTGCAAGTAAAAACTTCGCTCCTTTTCCGTTGCTTGCCTATAAATAAGCGCATCCGCTATTGCAAGCGGCGATCGCGCTTTTGCAAGGACCTCCCCTATCCACTGATCGGCCGAAGAGACAGCCGTCCGCTGCAGCATCAAATAAAAGGCTGCTCTTTGGAGCGTGTGCCATTTCCTCTCGCGCTGAAAAGTTTCCTTCGGCCAAGAGGACGACACTCTCGGGTTTGCTTCGCAGTCAAAAAGCACAGTGCGGGCCGCATTTGCTCCCTCGGCGGGGTCAATACGAAAAAGTGCAAACAAAGCCACTTTCACCAATTCGTGTGAACAATCCAGAAGTGGGGCTATTCGTGAGTCCTCTCTTACAAGTTGCCTTAAGGCATGCCGGTCCGCAACTTCGATAAGTTGTTCATAAAGTTGTTGCGCTTTATCCGATGCAGGCATCCGGAACTGGAGGCCATGCATGTCATACGTCACGGGAAAAAGCACTTTATTTTCTCCTGCACGTAGGAGCAGACCCAAATGCGTACAAACGGTTAGAAATGCATCCTTCTGAGCGAGGCCAGGTGGTGCTGCGGCCATCCCTTCGCAGAAAATCCCGCCTGTCCCTGTGTAAGAAAGAAACAGAGCGCACGCCGTTATAATTCGCGCAGACTTAACCCATGTCATCTTGTTCCTCCTGCTTGCTCAAAGAGAAAGAAGAAAAACGTATAGATATCATCATCTTCGGGAGGTGCTTGGCCACCAGCAAGGAATCCTCCACAATTGTGCCTGTCGGTATCGTCGAGGAGTCCGGATTCTTTATCGTAATTTTGAAGGTTTACGTAGTAATCTTTCCTTTGGTCTTCGGGATGGCCGATTTCCCGAGATATCTCGTTACCTGCTTGTGTTGCCGGGCGTTCCGCCTCCTCCTTATGAAGTCTAGCCCAGTTATCGACACCGATCCTGTACATGTGTCGGGCGTGTGCGGCTTCGTGGGCGAATGTGTTTCCATCTCTACTTTTGTCGTGGAACGTTATCCTTATACGGCCGGGGCTGGTTACCCCCTCACAATTTCTTTTTCGTTCGTCACGTCTTAAGGGATAAATCATGAGACTCGACCACAGGTTTTCGAATTCTTTGAGATCACCATAACCAAACATATCTTCCAGGAGATTGCACCCTTTGCGGTGCTTGACATAACAGCAGCAGAAGTCTTTCCACGAAGCCGATTGGCGGGCGGGGCCAACAAGATCAATGTGCCAGACCTTGCGCATCTTCCGCTTAACTCTCGTGCTGCCCTCTTTCCAGCGTTCGACGTAACGGTGCGGTTCCCACGGAAGCGGCTTCGAGGCTTCGTAACTGTAGCAGGGGCAAATTCGAGCCAAAGCTTTCAGAAACCATTTCACGAACGCCGAAGGGTCCGAATCGTCGCGGCTCTGAGCTACAAACAAAAGCCCCGAAGGGTCGACACGGGATAGTACGCGATCACTTAGAAAATCGTATCCGTTGCGTCCGGAGGTAGGGAATAGAGGATCTCTCTGCAGAAATCGCCCCAACTTAGGAGCATACGTCCGGTTGCGGAAGTGGTAAAGCCGGAGCTTGTCGCCGCCTGGGCTGTGGAGCGGATAGTACCACCTGCCTTGGAAAAGGAAGTCGGCGCCCGTGGGCGAGGTCCAGTTGCCGGCAGGAAGGTAGGAACCGCCTGAGTAGACGTAGAAAGACGGCAGGCCGTAAGGGTCGTAAACAAAGGTGGAACTCCCTGCACCTTTGTCAACACGCACGCTTACTGTACCTCCCACCAAGTCATAGGAAGAACCGTCACCATGATCCCGAGTCCCAATCTCATTGCGTCCGCTGCAGGTAGTCATGCCGGTTCGCCTCAAAGTACCCTCCCATCGGTAACGCGTAGAGGCACATTGCCATCGTTGTCATTTTGTCCGCCTCTTGGAAACGGGGCAAGCCGTTTTGTAGGACGATGCCTGCGGGCGGGGATTCTTGCGAGGTGCCCCGAATCCCCATCCGTCTAGGGCTCCCGAAGTCATGGTATCTGTACCGGCACCCAATCTCAGCTTTCTTCAGCTTTGTCGCTTCTTTGGGAATGCTCAGCGGCACTTGCCCGGCCCGTCAGCGCGTGGATCTCCTGAGGCTTTCTTGCCGCATGAAGGCCGTCGGGGAGAAAGGTGAGCTTGTTGCAGCCCGAGCTTCTCATAGCGGTCGGTGCCTTTCCCGAGTCATAACTCCCGCTTCTTAATGCAAACGTGCTTTCGGCGTCGCTTTTGCAACACGCCTCGGTGAGCTCGGTGACCGCCCGACTCCTACCTGAGCTTGCCCCTTTCTGCCTCCCTAGAACACATAGTTCATTCCCACGTACCCATCCTCAACGGATCGAAGGAAGCTTTCTGGTATGTTCGATATCGTCGGAAGTTCCGAATTTCCGATCCGGTCCTGCCGAGCTCACCCGTATCTGCCGCCCTTCGACCGAGAAGTGGTAAGGCGTTCCCCAAGGGTCACACAACGATCCTTCTACAAAGGGTTCGCCACTTTTTCCGGACTCAGATTGTTCCTGCCGCTTTAGCTCTTCAAGCGACTTTGGCAGTCTCCCATATTCCTCCTCGAACATCATCACGGCAAGCAGTAATGTGTCAAGATCGGTCTCTGCCCTATGTTGCCTTGTGCCGTAACCCTTCTGCTTAGGCCGACTCTCATGTTTCCGTAATAACCCCCCTATGGCTACACACAGGACTACGTATACGATAATCGCCGCACTGAGCCATCCCGGACAAGCACCGGCGTTTTCAAGGGCGGATTTCCTCGAGCGTGTGGATTTGTCCCCGTTGCTTCC
Organism: uncultured Planctomycetia bacterium; assembly: GCA_964529985.1. Taxonomy (GTDB): domain Bacteria; phylum Planctomycetota; class UBA8108; order UBA8890; family UBA8898; genus CAZGYL01. The sequence continues at coordinate 3,265 of CAZGYL010000529.1, forward strand.
TTCATTAGCTTTCCGACCGGAATCGTCTCTCCCATTGGGGATAGACTTCCCAAAAACTGGAAGCTCATTTGGGCTCATAGTTGTACCCCTTTTTTCTATAAGCTTTCTCACTGAAATTCTCAACCAACTCCTCGCCAATTGCATATGCGTTCGGCACCCACTCGATTCCCCCTCCCGACCATCCAAAATGTTCTTCGCGTATCCAACTCCGAGACTCTGGATCCTCGGGGTCCGCCGCCCCACAAGAATGCGATATCTCGTGCATGATATTGCGCGCGATATAATGCTCGTCTACACGCTCCTCTTGGTTCGACCGTGGGCTGCGGGCACCGCGGCCGTAGTTAAGGCAGCACACATGTATTGTAACCGGTCCGTCGGAATACACGCGTGAGCCCTGGGCGGTGAACATGAAACCATCTTTATTCAGCGAGCAATAGAGGTGCCAACCGGTATGGCAAACTAAAGTAATATTTCCAGATTCCATCTTCTTGCGCATGCACTCCGCAATATTCCATTCGACAGTATATGTCTCCCAGCCTTTAGGTCCGAAAATCCGGAGCTCGCTTGTGCCCTTTGTTGCTTCGGCGTTATTGAGTTTGAGATAGGCTTTATTGAGCAGCTTATCCAGATTTCTGTCGTGCGTTGTCCAATCGCAGCATGGACTGTCACAGGACGGATCCACCTGTATATGCCATCCGTGGCCCTGTAATTGTCGCCTTCCGGAAAGCAACCCAAGTGGATCTCGAAATAGCGTCGGCGAATTCGAAAGAAGCATATACAATTGGATCTCTAGTATGACCTTATGTCGAAGTCCCCAAGGATCTCTCTGCAGGAATCGCCCGAGCTTGGTTCCGCACGCCCGGTTGCGGAAGTGGTAAAGCCGGAGCTTGTCGCCGCTTGCGGTCTGGAGCGGGTAGTACCACCTGCCTTGGAAAAGGAAGTCGGCGCCTGTGGGCGAAGTCCAGTTGCCGGCAGGAAGGTAGGAGCCGC
>CAZGYL010000530.1:0-4218 GCA_964529985.1 uncultured Planctomycetia bacterium
CGCTTGCCTGGCGATTTCCAATTTAACGTGAGGGGGCTTATCCCCCTTGAAGCACAGCTCCACAATTGCCGGCAAAAAACGGCGTGGAACAGGGCGCTTAGGCCGCACGTCACGCCCCAAACGTCTCAAGACAAGAAGGCCTAACGGCGCATCAAGCGTGGAATTCCAGAAGCGCCCGCGTTCTTGGCTGGAAAGGACGGTGTCCAGAAAGGACTCGTCGAACGTATTGTCTGCGAACAACAACTCGAGTATTCCAGCCGCTCCCAAGGCTCTGGCCTCAGGCTGGTGGCAAGATAAGAGCCGTTTGAAGGCGCTCCTTCGCCCTGCGTTTACTAATTCCAGATAGGCGAACTGCTGCCAGGTGGGAAACTCAGTGTATAGGTCTACTACCGCCGCATTTCTTAGAAGATCGTACAGGACACGTTCTTTGGGAGCTCCGTGCCAGCACAGAAGGAACCAAAAGATCGGAAGGTCGGGAAAGAAACTTGCAGGGAATCCCCTCAGGACACCGCGGCCGATCCGGGATCTCTCGCTCAGAAACCTCTTTCTCACGGAGTCCAAAACAGCGGCCTCCGAAGTGAGTCGGGGATCCGGCCATTCTCCATGCTCGAGAAAAAACCGTTGCTCTTTTGGGCTGGCCTGCTGAAAAAGCGCTGCGTCAGCTACTGCGAGAGGGCTGAGAGCGGAAGCCAAAACCTGCTCAAGCAGCTTGCCTCGCTCTTTCGGGCTGCGCTTCTTAAGCAAAAGATAGAATGCTTCGCGTTGGAGCGTCTGCCAGCTTGCGCACCGACGGAAGTAATTCCTTATCGTAACCGCCCTGCGGTGATCCCAAGGCCGTGGAGTCGGAAGTATCGCTCCTGGCTTTTCTTTGAACAGGACATCCGAGGCTTTTAGGGCAGCTGTAGCCGGACTGCAATCGAAGAGTGCATACAGAGCCACCTTCCGAAGGGCTTCGCGGGCCTCCTGAGCCCAGCACCAGGCGCTATCCGTATCCGCCGCATCAGGGCATAGAATTTGAAGCAGGGCAGGCACTTGATTTGGGTCTGCCATCGCCAGATAGCACTTCGTTGCCTGCCCGGCGACAGCGCCGGGAAAATGGATGCCTTTTGCATCGATCGTCACTTCCAGCACGCCGTTCATGGGAATCTTTCCCAATATCTTGTCAAGCTGCACCACGGCGTGCAGAAAACTGCGCGGGCCGATTGTGATTTCCTCCGCCCCGAGAAACATAACGCTCACATACAAAACAACGGGACTTACCCGAAAGGCACCGGTAAACAGCTTGCGCCCTATCCCGTTTGCCCGGCGTCGTACACGGTGGAGATCCCCGAGCGCGTGAACGGTACAGAACCTTCTACCCATGCTTTCTGCCCTCCAGATCCCGCAGGATGGCCTCCTTGATAAGATTCTCAGGAAACCAAGGGTCCAAGCGCTTCACGGTGCGCAGCACCTTCATTTTCAGCTTCTCGGGCATATCCTCTGAGCTGAATCTGAGAAGGTCCAGAAGGAAAGCGAGCCCCGGCTCGCCCAAGACCGAAATTTCGAGAAGGGCGGGCCCAAGATCCAGCCTGCCTTTTCTCCAAGCTTGATGAATCCTGCGCGCCGTTTCGCGGCGCTCCAGCCATAGCTTTGTTTTTTCAATCTCTGATACGAGCTTGGGTTTTAACGGCCTTAATGCTTGCTGTACCGTTAACAAGTGCTTCGGGCCGAAATAGCGGCAGCACCTTACCAGTTCCAAGGGGTCTATTGAATTTTTGTTTGCCATGATCCAGTTGAACGCACGCTGGGTCCGGCTGCACGCAAGGCAGGCTACCTCTTGCCAGTCCAAGCGCAGGCTTTGTTCGCCGGTCTGGGACCTGGTAATCTCAAGACCGGCCTCCAACGCCTCGATCATCAGTTCTGCCTCCCGAGCGAAAGCCCCAAGCGGCTTGTCCTTGTAGGCCTCTGAGAAGGTTTTCAATGCAACATATCTTTTGACCGGGAAAGGTTGCCGCCCGCCGAGGCACAGCCGCAACGAAGCTCGCAGCCAAAGATTCCGGCAATCCTGTTTTTCTCCGGTTTCACAAAAGGCGCGACGAAGCACCGCAATTCCCATGAAGAGTGTTTGGCCGATATCGCCCTCATACAAAGTGGCCACACATTCATAGCTTCCAAGAGCTTTTTGCAAAACGGCGGCGGCTTCGCAGCCCGCGGTCTGGAGCATTCCCGCCCATGCAAGGGCCCGAGTTGCGGGGGGATGGATGTCGCCGGACAGCAAGGACCTGAAGATTTCCGTTTTTTTTAACCGAACGAGTTCTGCATAGGCTAATTCTTGCCAGGTCCTCCGGGGACTGTTTAAGTACAGAAGTTTCTCGTTTGCAATGAGGCGGCGCAGCAAGCACGCCTTCGCCGGGCCCTGCCACACTTGCAGAAACCAGAAAACCGGAAGGTCCGGGAAGTCCCGGCCTGCTTTTTTGCTTTCTCCGGGTGAAGGCGTTGTATCAGTTTTCATTTTTTCAAGCCGCTCGAGAACAGTTCTGAGGAAGCCTTTCCGACACACACGCCGGGGATCCGGCCAATCGCCGTTCTTCAGGTAATAGGTGCGCTCAGCTTCTGTTGCATTCAGAAAAATAAAAGAGTCGCAGGCCGCTAGGGGGCAGACCGTCTCCCTCAGAACCCTCTGAACGAAGTGCTTGAGTTTGACCCGGTCATCCTGGGTGCGCACAATGAAATAGAAGGCCATTCTCGGTAACGAAGGCCAACATTCCGTCTTGGGAGGCTCCCGAAAAAGCGGCAAGGAGAATGCGGACGCCTCGCGCATATTGAAAAGCAGCTTGCAGGCAACTTCATAGGCCGTTCGCGGTGACACCTTAAAGAGCGCAAAAAGGGCGACCTTGCGAAGCTGATACGGTACGGGACCAAAATAGAGCCTCCAATTTTTGTTCAGGACAAGTTGCGCCAGAGCTTCTTTCCGGCCCGAATTCACCAGGCGGTCGAGGCCGCAGCTCCCCTGCGTTCTTATGGCCTCGGGCCATTTAATACCCTGCGCATCGTACGTTATCCAAGGTGCAGATACACTTTCCTGTCGGCTGAGCAAGTCAAAGAGCCGAGCAACCGTTATAAAAAAGCCTTCTGGCGGCCTTTTCTGCAATGCTCCATGAGCTCTGCAGCATAGGCACGCCAAAAGAGCCGCTATGCAATTAGTTAAGCGTCGATTCATTATCCTACACATTACATTCATTTCTACAAGCCGGGGAGGCTGTACAACAGTACCCATATCGGATCCTCAACTGACGGCTGCTTACCTGTTCTGAGGTAATTGCAACAACAGTGCCTGTCACTGTCCTCAAGCAGGCCAGAAGGTGTCCGGTAGTTTCGCCTGTTTACATGGTAATGCTTGTACTGACAACTACGGTAACCGGCCTCTCTTGCCACCTCATTGCCAGCCTGTACCACGTGCTTGTGTCCAAACTCGGCCTTTTTTATTCGGTTTAAAAATGCCTCCCTTTGATGCATTAGTTCATGCACCAGGAAGTTGACTCGCCAGCCCCGTGGGGCGCCTGCAAACATCACCCGCACGCTGTCTCCCGGTCCGCCCACTCCACCGCGCGGGGCCAGGCCCGCGATGCCGGCACGTTTCATTTTTTCAGTCAGCGGACGTACAAGCAGGTTCTGCCAGATTTCGCCAAACTCCTCAGGATCTCCCCACCCCAGGATGTCTTCAATGAGATTGCAGCCCTTTCTATGTCGGATGTAGCACCTGCAAAACGATTCCCAGTTCGGGCCCAAAGAGTCGTTTTTGAACAGCACTACCCTCCAGAGGGACCGAACGGTATACCCGTCTTTTCCCATAAACTTTCTTAGGTCTGCTGTTGCCATGGATAAAGGGGAAGTGCTTCGTAACTGTAACAAGGACAAATGTCTCTGAGCGTTGAAATCAGGGACCTTGGAAATCCACCAGGTTTGTTTCGTAATCCTGTATCCGCAACTACAAGAAGACCGGAGGGGTCGACTCTTGAAAGAGGAGCCCCCTCGACAAAAGAATATGGCCTGACCGGGCGTCTTTCCTCCTGTTCCTTGGTCAGAGGATCTCTCTGCAGGAATCGGCCCAGCTTTGTTGCATACGCCCGGTTGCGGAAGTGGTAAAGGCGGAGCTTGTCGCCGCTTGCGGTCTGTAGCGGATAGTACCACCTGCCTTGGAAGAGGAAGTCGGCGCCCGTGGGGGAGGTCCAGTTGCCG
>CAZGYL010000531.1:0-4198 GCA_964529985.1 uncultured Planctomycetia bacterium
CTCGGCCAGATCCACGTTGGACTCTTCCAGGTAGCCGCCACGCACAAAGGCGCGTCCCCCCGAACCGGGCGTTCCGATCTGCGGAATGCCTGCATTCGGAGCGACTCGATACATGTTTTCGCTGATCGCCTCAAGCCCGTTGGGATTGGCGAAACGGGCAACGGCGATCTGTCCCAGATTGCGCACAAGGCCGTTGTCGAATACCCCCACGATCACGCCGTTGCGGTCCACTGAGAACGACCTCAGCGTGCCGCTTTCGAAACCGTCCTGATCGCGGAGCACCACTTCCGAGCTGTCGCTTGCAAGTTGGGTGATTCTCGACAGATCAAGCTTGAAACTGAATGGCGTAGCCATACCGCCCGGTTGATCCGATTCGGTGTGCAGATCGATCGTGAGTACTTCCTCGCTCTTGCCGGTGCCCAGGAACTGACCCTGGGGGCCGAAAAGCACGGTGCCGCTTCCGATGAAGGGATCACCGTCCGCGTCATCGCGGCTCTCTGCAAAGTAACGGAACACGTTGGGCCCGTTTGCGGAAGAGCTCTCAAATACGAACGTCAAGTCGACTTCCCTCGGAGTTCCCAGCGAGTCGTACACCGTAAAATGCGTGGTCATGCTTTCGCCGGCGGCATGCGCTTTGGCCGGCGAATCGAAAAGGCTTACACGCGAGTCCCCGGCAAGCACAGTGATCTCGGACAGCTCATTGGCGCTGCCTACGTTGCCGGCGAGCGATATGGTGCCGTCCGCAGGATCAAGAATCGTAAAGGTCGTTGTGGCGTCGGGAACCTGGCTCAGTGAGGAACGATAACCGATCGTGATCTGGTTGCCGGACGCTTCGACGACCTTGCCGCGGACGAGCTTTCCACCCGAGTAGTAAGTGACGATATCGTCCACCTGAACGCCGTACTGGCTTGTGAAATCCGTAACGCCGGAATCGGTGATCGTGAAGGTACTCACATCCCCTGACGTTGAAACCGCACCGACCGTAACCCCGGACTTGGTTGCGTCTATCTGAAGCAGTTCGGTGTCCCGCGCGATGCTCACTCCGGCCCGCGCATGAATTACATACGTGTCTCCGAAAGCGGGCACCGTACGCAGGGCGTTGAACGATCCGCTGCGAAGCACCAGCGTATCGAGTTTGCCTCCCGGAGTTGAAGAAGTAACGGCTGTAATTTCAGCCACCTGGCCTGCGGCCGCTCCCGAGGTGAAACGGATGAAGTCCCCGGGACGCACCCCTCGGAAGTCGGCCTGATAGTCGACTATCTTGGTGAGGGTGGCCACGTCATCAGCCCCGCCTCCCGTGCCTTTCGATATGGTTCCGTTGATCTGCTCTCCGGTCACCGGGTTTGTTCTCGTATAGCTGTAGGTATGCTCGACCGACTCGTGACCGGGGAAGGTGCTGTCAACGATTCCCAGCGTACGCTGCAGAAAATCAAGAAAATCTCCTAAAGTAGTGCCGCCGCGCGGCGGAGGATCACCCACAACGAACGTCTGCTCGGGGAGCGTTCTGTCGCCCTTCCTGGCGCTTACCTTTATGGCGAGTCCGGTCGGGTTCTCAGCAAGTTCGGGAAACACGAGGGCCGCAGTGCCCGGCGTGCCTGCGGAATCGCCGGAAGCAGGCACATGGTCACCCAAGGACCGGACCAAGTTGACAAGCGGTGTGTCCTCGGTGGCCCGCGCCAAGCCCAGCGGATTGGCATCGCTTATAAGGTCGTCGTTCTTATACCGGTTGTCGTAGAGGACTTCGGAGAGAATCCAAGATCCACTGTCTGCAACAGGCCCTGCAGGATTGAGGTTACCTTCAAAGGTTGCGGTCTGAGTAGCCCTGGCGATTTTCAACGTGCCCACCGGGATCACAATGTTCTCAAGGGGACCGCCGTTTCGGATTTGAAAGTTCTCATCGACTCCCCAACCTTGCACAATGGCGCCTGTTGCCGCATCGTGAAGCAGGTTGGCCGGGTTGATGGTGAAAGATCCGTCCCGCGAGAAGATCATCTCTCCGTTCGGATCCCGCAGGACGAAGAATCCGTCGCCGTCAAGTGCAAGATCGCTTGCAACGCCTGTCAGCTTCATGGGCCCCTGGTTGAAGTTCGTCGTGGTCGCCCCCACCTGGGTGCCCATGCCGATCTGAATCGGATCAATTCCGCCGTTTTGCCCCTGCGGAGCGATTCCGGCGCGCAGAAGTTGACTGAGGAGCGTATTGAACTCGGCTCGCTGGCTCTTGTAGGCCGTAGTGTCGACGTTGGCGATGTTGTGGCCCACAAGCTCGATCCTGAACTGCTGCGCACGCAGTCCCGAGACAGCTGTGTTCAACGCGCGAATAAGTGCCATAGTCGTTCCAAATCACTTCCGGCACCCGAGCGCCTTCCTGCACGCCCGGCGCGCCGACCTCCCAGCGCCGCTCCTCCTAAGCAGCCGTCTCGTCCCGCCACAACTCCTGTATTCCGCTCAACGGAACAAGCGTGCCGCCCACCGATAGCGACACCTTATCCCCGTCGATAACAACCCGCTCGACAACTCCTTCCACGGTCCCTTCCTTACCGCCGTCCGCACGAACGTGCATGCCGATCAGCCGCCCGGCCGCGCTCAAACGCTCAAGAGCGATCAACCCTTTGAGGCTGTCGGTCAAAAGCGTCGTCGCTTCAAGCATGTGAAGCTGCGAAAGCTGATTGAGAAACTCCTGGTTGTCCACGGGCTTCATGGGATCCTGGTGGTTGATCTCAGCAAGCAGAATCCGCATGAAGTCTTCCCGCGTCATCTTGGTGGAGGCCGAAGGCCCCGTCCGATCGGCCGGTACGACGGAAGTAAGAGCCGTTACGTTCATGCTCACACCTCTATGTCAACACCCGCAGAGTCTTCGCTTTCGGGCTCTTCAAGCTGAGAGCCTTCCCCGGCGGAACCACCCGCTCCGCCCCATGCGCCTCCGGTGTCCCCGCTTGCTCCTCCCTGCCCGGTCAGAACGACTTCCGATCCCGTCAGAGTGAAACCGGAACGAAGCAGCTGTTCCCTTAGCTCGGGCATGCTCTGAACAAGCAGATTCTGCGTAACGCTCCTTTCCACGCCGAAGCGCACGCGCACTCCGTCGTTCGTAACCGAAACGTGAATGTGGAGGTTTCCGAGCTCGGGAGGATGGAGGCGGATCCTCATTGAGCCGCCTCCGCGGTGCACAAGAACTCCCAGGGCCTGCTCGATCCGCTCAGCCTGAGCCCTCGGGAAGCTGTCAAGAACCTTTTGTGATTTGTCGGGTTCAGCGCTCTCCGACAAACCCAAAGCGCTTCCGGCCGCAACAAAGCTCTGCGCCGCTTTACCCTCACCCTGCGGAGCGCCGCGGTCCCGGCTTGAACCGGTTTCACCTGCTCCTGCGCCGAGTCCCGCAGTCTCTTTGAAGAGCGCCTCGGGCCCCAAGGGCATGCCTCCGGGTGGGCTTGGGGAAGACTTCCCATCTTCGGGCTTTACTTGCGGAAAAGAGCCCTCAGTGCGTTCTTGCTTCTTTGTTGCATGCTCTCCGGCCGGGAGCACTTGAAATTCTCCGGGAAGCTCTTTGAGCGTCCCTGCATTCTCTGCGGGGATATTCACAATACTTTCCGCCGCCCCTTCCCCCAGCCGGCTTACTCCTTGAGCGATTTCGTCACGGTTTCCCGGTTGCTTTGCTGTGATGCCTTCCGTGGTTTCTGCAAAAGCGGGCTCCTTCGGCGCACCAGGTTCACCCCCTTCCCCCACAGGTTCAGCCGGAGCACCCGCTCCGAGCAAAAGCAGGTTTTCAAGAAGAACGCCGGGGGGAAACGGTCCTGAAGCAGGCGCGCCGTCAGGAACGCACCCGGTGCAAAAATCGCCGTTTTGCAGGGGCACGCCTCCGGTCAAGACGCCCAGCAGGTTGAGGAAGTCCTCACCGTTGTCGTCGCCCTGCCTGGCTTGGGGCCCGACGGTACGGCCCGCAGCTTGAGGAGTGAGGATTTCAATCAACTCCATAACCCTTCTTCAATTCCTTTCACCCACCTTGCGTTTCGGTCTGTTGAGCCAGTTTCTTGAAGAGTTCTCCTGCTTTGGCCGGATTCTTCCGCGCCAAATAGCCCAAGATCGCAGCACGGGTCGACCCGTCCAGAGCTCTGAGCACCAGCGCGGCAAGATCCGTGCTCAGGCCTTCTCCTACCAGAGCCGCAGCCTCCTCCTGGCGCATTTCCTGCAGCGTTTCACAAAGCTG
>CAZGYL010000532.1:0-4193 GCA_964529985.1 uncultured Planctomycetia bacterium
GAAAAAAAAGGGGGAAAAATCGTACCGCCGGGGGCTGGATCCGTTAGGGGTGACATGGGATGAACGTCTCCGACGAGGAATTGATGTTGGAGGCTGGAAGGTAACAGGTTCTATTTCGTATACGTTCCCCGAAGGTACGGTTCTCCGAAACGGTGCGTATGTCGTCTTGTGCCGGAATCCCTCTCGCGTTTCAGAAAACTTTCACATGAACGGTGTTGCGAAAGCGGTGGGGCCCTTCACCGGCCGCTTACCTGAGGAAGGCGGCAAGATCGTCCTGCGTAATAAGCGGAACAGCGTAATTGATTGCGCTTGTTACCTGCCGTTCGCCCCCTGGCCGGAACAGGCGGCGGAAGGCGGGTTCTCACTTGTGCGGATTTGTCCGCAGGCACGCGGCGATTTAGCGGGGAACTGGGCTGCAGAGAAACCTACCCCGGGGAAAGACAATTCTACTTTCGGTTGCCCGCCGCCGGCGTATGAAGCTCCGCCTGTTGTCATAAACGAGATCCATTACCACCCGCCGGGTGATCAAGACGGCAGAGGCGACTTTATCGAGCTTTACAATCACAGCGAGAGGCTTGTGGAACTGACCGGCTGGCGCTTGGCCGGTGCGGTGAGTTTCGTTTTTACCGAGGGAACGATTCTTAAGCCCGGCGGCTTTGCGGTTGTTTGCTCCGATCCTGCTTTTTGCGAGGCCGTTTTGGGGGTTGAGCACGTGGTGGGGCGTTTCCGGGGGAATCTTTCCAATTCGGGTGAGGCTGTTTTTCTCCTCGATCCCCAGGGAGTCGTGCGTGATGCGGTGAACTACGGCAGTACCGACCCATGGCCTGCGGCTCCGGATGGTGACGGCTATAGTTTGGAGCGCATAAGCCCCGAGTGGCCGGGCGAGGATCCGGCGAACTGGTCGTCCTGCAGGCCGGATCGATTTGAGCGCTACACCGAGATCGTCGCCGAGGGAAAGGCTTCCGTCTCCGGCCAGCAATTTCTGCAACTTTGGCTTGAACGCGAAGGAGAATGCCTGATTGATGATTTGGTCCTCGAAGATATAACCGACCCGCAGAATCCGCAGATCGTGCTTGAAGACGACTTCGATCAAGGCATGGCTTCTTGGACTATCACGACCCGAAGCGTGCAAGGCGCTTCCGGAGCGGTACCCGGCCTGGGGATGGACGGCTCGGTGGCTTTACGGGTTTCAGCGTACCGCTCCTGCCCGCACGGCTGCACGCGCGATCAAACGGTGTGGCGTACTACACCGGCGCTTCAATCCGGCCGCAGGTACCGCCTGCGTTTCTTATGGAAACCCGTGCGGGGATCGGCCCGGTTGACCGCAACCGTAACAGATACTCTCAGGGCCGAAAGCGCGGTGCAGGGGATTCATACAGGCGGTCGCAAGAACAGCGTTCAAGCAGCATATCCGCGGCCCGCTCTTCTGGGCATTGGAAGGGATCCACAGGAGCCGGTTTCCGATGATTCACCGCTTATTACGGTAACCGTGCGTTCGCCCCGCAAGATCGTCGCCGCATACATTCGGCCTGCAGGGGGGCGTGGGAGTGCAGCCGATGTGGCGCTGAACGATTCCGGGCGTAACGGCGATGAAGCGCCCGGTGACGGGATCTGGAGCGCACTTGTGCCTCCCTTGCCTGATGGAAGTGTTTTTCTTTTCAGCGTTCACTTTGAATGTGAAGACGGAACGGTCTACAGGTATCCAAGGCCCGGTGAGCCGAGCCGTTGGTTCGGTTACTTCGTAAGCGATACGGAGAAGACAACCGCCGTTCCGATTTACACGATCATTGACCCGCAGCTCGGAGTCCCGAAGCAGGCTGCGGTCAACAGCCGCTGGTCATGCGAGGCATACCGTTACGCGCACTTCGCCTTTCGAGGCGATGTTTATCCGGATGTGGCGGTGAGGTTCCGCGGCTTTACAGGTTGCTATCTCCCCAAGCGACATTTCAAGGTGCGTTTCAACAGGGATCGCCTCTTTCAGGGGCTTCGCAAGATCAATCTAAACAGCTTCTACACCGACAAGGCTTACTTCAGAGAACCTCTCGCGTGGCTTCTGCTTAAGGAAATCGGCTCCCTTTACTGCGAGACTTCCTTTGTGCGCCTTCATATAAACGGGCAGTACTGGGGACTTTTTCTCTACCTTGAGCACCCGGACAGGAGGTTCTTGGAGCGAAACGGACTGGATCCCGGCGGTCCTCTCTACAAGGCGTTGATGGGAAAGTTCGGCAGGGGGCCGTGCGAATGGACCCCCGGTTTCACGCAATACGCATCGCCGGAGGAGTACGGCAAGTGGTGGGAGGAAGAGACCGCGGAAACGGGTGACTTTGGACCTCTCGCCTCTTTCATAGACGGCCTGCATGAGTCAGACGGAAGTGTGGAGTACCTTGAGGATCACCTTGATGTGGAATCTGTCATCCTCTTTCAGGTCGGCCAGGTGGCGATGAAAAACTTTGATTCCGCCGCCAAGAACTTTTTCATGTACTTGAATCCTGCAAACGGGCTTTGGTATTACTTCCCGTGGGATCTTGATCTCAGCTTCGGCAAGTACTTCAGCCGCGATGCGGTGGGCTTGGGAAGACCGGTCGGCACCTTGAACGACAATATGTCCTGCCCGACGGTGACTTCCCAAACGGGGCTGTACTATGCAGCCGAAATGACCGAATGCGGCTTTCCTTCAAACTGGCTTATGTTTTACTTTTTCCGCGCCGGAAGGGGATACTTCGACCGAGCGTATCTTATTCGACTTTCGGATGTGCTCCAGGAGAAATACGTGCCTGAGAGGTTTGATTCGGTGCTTGAGTCTTGGCGCAATCTCCTGGCGGCTGAAATCCAAAAGGATATAGAAGCCTGGCCCAGGTATCCTTCGAATTCAACACCTCTGACACCTCCTGATTTGGACTCGAATGTGGAGATTCTGAGGGAGCAGATCCGTTGCATCCGCGATGAAATCCTCGGAGAACTGCCGGGGGCGGTCCGCTTTCACCCGAGGCTCCGTGTGACCGAGCTTATGATCTTGCCTCCTCTTTTTGAGGGGCGGAGCGAAGCTCTTCAATTTGTCGAACTCTACAATCCGGATAAGCGTCCTGTGGAAGCGGGCACGTGGTCTTTGGGAGGCGATATTTCATACCGTTTCCCTGAAGGTACTGTGATTCCGCCGCACGGGACGGTCGTTGTGGCGCGTGATCCCGGAGCGTTTGAGCGGTTTTACGGTCTTAGGCCCTTCGGGCCTTTCAAAGGGGCTTTGAGGGAAGAAGGCGGCGTGCTCCGGGTCTACGATTCGGGGGAAGGCGGCTCGTATCCCGCGGTGGTGGACTACCTTCCTTATCGCAACGCCGAAGAAGGATGGCCCGAGCTTTGGCGCGGCCACTCTGTTGAGTTCACGAAATGGGACGAAGAAAGGTCTGACAATGACCGCGGGGAATTCTGGCAACGGTCGCAGGCCGCCGGGGGCAGCCCGGGCGCGCAGCTTACCGGCGAGGCTCTTTTCCAGAGGGGCGACTCAAACGGCAACGGCCGGGTGGAAATAGCGGATGCCGTTTTTGAATTGAGTTTTCTTTTTGCCGGAAGCAGCGGTCCCTCCTGCATGGACGCGGCCGATGCCAACAATGACGGCAGAGTGAATGTCGGCGACGTGATTTTCATTTTAGGCTTTCTTTTCGGCGGCGGGCCTCCGCCTCCATATCCCTTCCCGAGCTGCGGGCCTGATACGGGGCCCGGTTTGGGCTGTTCACGGTACACCCCCTGCAGCAGATAGCAAAATCCCGCCCTGCGCTTGCATAAGCCGAAGGACCGGCACTACCATGGAGTTTCGAGACCAAGCAGCTCGTTTCACGGAAACCGGTCATAAGACTTGGAGGTTTAAGATGTCAAGGACCCGTTTCGCAGCTCTTTTCTTTGCTCTTTTCTCTTGTGTGCTCGCGGTACAAGCTGGAGGCCCTCAGCCTATACTTCCCAAGGAACCTAAACTTAAAGTGCTTGTCGTCACGGGAGGACATGGATTCGAGAAAGATGCGTTTTTTGAGGTTTTCAACAGTATCCCGGATATTACATGGCGGGAGGCGGTTTACGGTGGAAAGAAACTCGATGCCGCGCGGGTTTTCGCAGGCGGCAAGTGGAAAGAGTACGATGTTTTTGTGTTCTACGACATGATCCAAAACCTTTCGAAAGAAGCACGAGCAGGAATACAAGCTCTG
>CAZGYL010000533.1:0-4190 GCA_964529985.1 uncultured Planctomycetia bacterium
GAACCGGTGCTTTCAGCAGCAAGCGGAACTGGAAAGGAAGCTGAGTACGATACTGGGCTGCGGCGGGTTCGATCTCCCTTTCCTTGCTTTCGGAGACATGGTCTCACAACTGGAACGTGATCTTGAAGTCAAACGTTCTTCGATCGCGGCTCTCAGAGGAGAACTTTGGGCGCTTCGGGAGAAGCTCTCGCGCCTTTCAGGGCTTCTTCCGGTCGACAGATTGGGTGAAGGAGTGGGAGGGCAGGTTCTCACAGAAGAGCTTAAGACTCATATGAAAAAGGTCATCGAGCTTCAGATCGAACTTGAACGCGACCGGCTCACCAAGACGGAGAAGCATCCCGATATCCAGAAGCGCCTCCGGGAACTCCAGCATGCAAAAAGTATTATCGCCGGTCTTGCCGATGGATCCAGGAAACTGCCCTCTTACCTGGAAACTCTTTATGATCGCGCGCGCAGAGCCCTTGCAGAAGAGAAGAAACGAGTAGAGGCAAGACTTGAGAGTCTTGGGGAGGAGCTAAGGGAGTTGGAAGCAGCATACTCCCGCCGAAAGGAGATTCTAAAGAATCTCCTCGGCAACCGGCACAGATACGAATCCGTGCTCTTCCGCCTTGAAGCGTTGAAAGCAAAGCGGAGGAACCTTTCTGAGATCGAGCGTGCCTGTGCGTTACGCTTCGACTTTACGCCTACAACTCTTTTCCGAACGACTTTACTGCTTGAGCCCGAGGCCCGGCGGCTCAACACCGCAAAAGTCACAGGTTGCGCCATGCTGGCTTTTATTGCGGCTTTAGGGGTCTGCTTTGCAGTTGACATGGCGAGCGGCAAAGTGCTTGACGCCGAACAACTGCGTTTACTTTTCAAAGCGCCGCTTCTCGCCGTACTGTACGGGGAAAAGATAGAAGGGTTCAGCGTTTTGTACAAGAAGCTCAGGAAAACGGACCCCGGGCCGCTTTCAGTGGTTGTAGCTTCATGCGGAGAGGAGGTTGAGGGTGCTGAAGTGTCTGAAAACCTTGCCCGGGCCGCTTTGAGTACGGGGGAGCGCGTTCTGGTCGTATGCTGCAGGGACGGATCCCAGAGGACCGAGGCCGGAGGCTTCGTACCTTTCGACCGAAGGCAGGAGATAAGACGCAGGCTTGCAGGCCTTTCCACCACGGGGCGCACTTTCCCGGAGTTCCTGGCGGTTGATTTCGTGGAGGACTGCTCCCTCTTCCCGATAACGCTTCGCCCCGACGGCCTTGCTCAGTGCACTCTGCGGCCTGAAACCGAGCCGGGTCTTACGGCTTCCCGGCTGAAGCGGCTTCTGCAGGGGGCATCTAAGAATTACGGCTTCATTGTGATCGAATGCCCGGGACGGTCGGATCCTGCTTATGCTGCTTTGCTTGCGGCTGAGGCAAGCGGCTTGGTGGTTGTTGTAGCTCCCGGACGTACGCGGGTGAGCCGGATAGCTCGGTTGTTGCGTACATGTGAGGGGACGGGAGTGAGGCTTTTCGGATTTGTGGCCGTGGTGGATTCCGCCGCGCGGATCGGAGTCCCGCTGCAGAGCGGGATGCCGGTAGGAAAGGAAACCGTTTTGGAATCGACTGCTGTATGAAGCCGAGGTCCCAAGCACCCACCGCCTGTAAATGCCCTTGGTGCGGGTACTTCATTTGCATGCCCGAGAAGGTCCCCCTGCCCGGGGTTCGCCGACGCTGCAGAGGCTGCGGCAGTTGGGTTTTTCTAAGCTCCCGCGTTCTCAAGCTCAATCGGCGCGCTTGTCCTTGCTGCGGGCTTGTGGTCAGAAGATCCAGGAGACGATGCCCCCGCTGCGGCACGAAACTGAAAAGGGGTCTTCTCTCCTGGCTCCGCAAGGTTTTCTCAGGAAGGCGGCCCCGAGTCAAGTACGTAGATATTGAAAAGATCCGGACAGAGGCGCTTCTAGCCAGAAGAGCGCTTGACCTTAAGCGCTTCGAGATTCTGATGCGCTCGATCGAGCGCTTTGGAATCCTTGTCCCGCTCTTGGTCAGGCCCAGTGGAAAAGCATACGAGCTCATATCAGGGCATAAGAGGTTGCTTGCAGCGCGCAAACTGGGCTTGAGGGAAGTCCCTGTCGTGGTGCGGAATGCTACGAGCTGGGAACGGGTTCAACTCCGGCTCATCGACAATCTCACCCAGGAAGGGCTTACAGACCTTGATACGGCTGAGGCTCTTGAAAAACTCCTTCTTGAGGCCCGGCCGCGGGAGTACAAGGAGCTTTTGGAGCTGCTTGACATGCGGTTTCCCGAGCTCAGGCACCTTTTGCGGCCGTTGACGCTTCCTGAGGTTCTCAAAGATGCCCTGGCACTCGGGCTTCTCAGCGTGCGGGAAGCTCGGGAGCTGGAGCAAAACGGCGACCCGGAGGTGATCCTGGCGATGCTTGAGAACAGAAAAGCACAAAGCGGATCTCAAGCCCGACACGCAGCCTCAGCCGCTTTCAGCCCTCCTTTGAAAGCGTGAAGGACGGACCCGCATACGGGCCCGCACGCTTTGATTCTGAGGAAAAGTCATGCTACGTTAGCCGCGGTGCACCTCAGCAAAAGGAGGGCTGTTACAGTGTTTAAAACGCGTGCCGAAATTGCGGTACTTTGCCTTCTTGCCTTTCTCTCTGCAGAGGGCGCTCCGCTTACGCTTCCTTACCGAAAGAGGCCTACTTGGCTCAGAGAGGAAGGCATCGTCATGGCCGGCGACTGGGAACCTCTTATATTCAGAGTCCGCCGGGACGGCAAAGGCCGTGTGTTTACACCCACAGAGGCGCAAAGGCGTCTTTTTGCTCTTGAGCATAGTGAGGAAATGCTCGGAAGGCTTAAGGATTTGGGTGTCAATTTCATTATGACACATTGCTATAAAGCGTTCGGAATGGAGGCTGAAAGAAAGAGCATGCATGAAGCCGCACGGTTTGCCGCGCTCTGCCGCAAAATGGGTTTTCATGTGGGAGTGTATACTTACAGCGGCACGCTCGGTTGGGAGCTTTTCTTCAAGGAAGTGCCTGAGGCCGAAGACTGGGTTGTCTTGGACTGGAAAGGCAGGCCCAGGACGTACGGCTCTGTTACCTACAGGTACTTCTGGAACCGTAACCACCCGCAGGCTCAAGCCTATCACCGAAAGATTGTGCGTTTCGCCGTCGAAACTATAAAGGCGGACTTGCTTCACTTCGACAACTACAGCGTCGGGCCAGGGTGGGACCGGTATTCCATTAAGAGGTTCAGAGAGTTCCTCAGAAACTCTTTCAGCCCGGAGCGGCTTCGCGCGGCCGGTATTGAGGATCCGGCTCGGGTGATGCCTCCCCCTCCGGGTTCGAGGAACTCATTCCTGGGGAGGGCCTTTCAGCTTTTCTCCTGCCGGTCTCTTGCAGACTCTTATCTCGATATGGGCAGGTATGCTCGAAGCCTGCGGAGCGATATCCTTCTTGAGTGCAATCCGGGCGGCGTGAGGAACCGTATCCGTCCGCCCGTGCATCACGGCCTCTTGCTGCAAGGCGGCGAAGCCTTTTGGGACGAAGGCCCGCCTGTAGGATGGCGGAACGGAAAACTGTACTCCCGGATCCGGACCTATAAGGTGGCGCGTTGCATGGGGAACATGGCCTTTGCGTACACCACAACACCTTTGGAGATGGCCGAATCGATGGCGTTCAATTTGGATTGCCTGGGCTGTGTGTGTTGGTTTGAATGGGGCAGAATCGTAAATCGGCCCGGCTCAAAAGAGCCTGTTTCGCAGAATGTTCGGCCTTATGTGCGCTTTTTCCGAAACAGGCCGGATATCTTCAAGGGAACCGAAGTAGTCGCCGATGTCGCCGTATTACGCAGTTTCCCATCGCAGGTCTTCGCCCGGCCGCAGGTTTCCGGACTTACAGCGGGTGTCGAGCAAGATCTTATTCTGCAAAGGATACCTTTTCAGATCATCTTTGATCACCAGCTGCCGGAGCTGAAAAAATACCGGGTTCTCATACTTGCAGGTTGTATTGCGATGGGCGATAGCCGGATCAGCCCGATCAAGCGCTTTGTGCGCTCCGGGGGAAAGCTTCTTCTTGTCGGTCCGGCGGCGCTGTACGACGAATGGCTGGAGCCCCGCATGCGAGCTGCCTTCGAGGGCCTTTCGGGCGTGGAGAAAGCGGATCGAAAAGAGGTTGTGGAAAAGCTGCGGAAGCTTTTGGGCCCGGAACTTTCGCTTTCTGTGGAAGG
>CAZGYL010000534.1:0-4188 GCA_964529985.1 uncultured Planctomycetia bacterium
GTTTCCATGGCGCTACTCCTTCTGCTCTGCGGAAGCTTGCGAAGCTGCGCTGCTCAGGCCGAATGCCTCCCGGACGGCCGGATTTACGATCTCACCCCGGTAGGTCACAAGGGTGCCCTCGATGATTTCATCCGGGTTCTCCAAGCGAAGCTCCCCTTCGCCCCAAAGGTGAAGCAGGAACTGGGAAATGTTTCTCGCGTACATCTGGCTTGCGTGGAAAGGAACCTGCGCGGGAACGTTCACCGGGCCGAGAATCGATACCCCTTCGACTTCCACCGTCCGGCCCGGCTCGGTGAGCGCGCAGTTTCCGCCCCTCTCTGCGGCAAGATCCACGATCACGGAACCCGGGCGCATGGCGCGCACCGCTTCCTCGGATATCAGGACAGGAGCGCGCTTGCCCGGAACGGCCGCCGTGCATATCACGACATCGTTCTCAGCGGCCACCTTCCCGAGAAGTTCCTGCTGCCGCCGGTAGAATTCCTCGTCCATGGCCCTGGCGTAACCGCCGGCGCCCTCCGCCTCCTGGGTTTCCAAGCCGAGCTCAACGAACTTCGCTCCGAGGCTTTCCACCTGCTCCTTTGCCGCAGGTCTTATGTCGTAGCCACTTGTGACCGCGCCCAAGCGCCTTGCGGTTGCTATAGCCTGAAGCCCGGCCACGCCCGCCCCTATGACGAGAACCCGCGAAGGGGTGATGGTTCCTGCAGCGGTTGTCAGCATTGGGAAGAGTTTGGGTAGAGCCGCTGCGGCCAGTAGCACCGCGCGATAGCCGGCAACCGTCGCCATTGAGGAGAGAGCGTCCATGCTCTGAGCCCGCGTGATACGCGGGATCAGCTCCATGGCAAACGCGACGACACCGCGGCGGGCCATTTCCTCAACGGCTGAGCGCGAGGTGAGGGGTTCCATAAAACCCACCAAGATCTGGCCCTTCCTCAGCCGCTGCAAATCCTCCCCGAATCCTTCAGGGTTGGCCCCGGCCGTCCGCACGGCGAGTACAACGTCTGACCTGGCAAAAACGGTATCCCGATCGGGCACGATTTCAGCACCGCGCTTCTGGTACTCTTCGTCGGGAAAACCGGCTTCCTGCCCGGCCTTTGTTTCCAGGAGCACGTTGAGGCCGGCCTTGGCCAGCCGCTCCAGAGCCAGAGGAACCAACGCGACACGCCGTTCCCCCGGGAAGGTCTCACGAGGCACACCTACGACGAGCTTTTTGGCTTCGGCGTTCACTTTCCGGTTCCACCTTTCCTAACCGAGAAGCTTTCCGCGGGCCGCCCTCCTGAGCTCTCTGGCGACAGGAAGGCGGCTACAAACAGGAAGACGAGTATACCCCACGGAGTGGTAAGCGACTCGTGGCTAGCCATTGTATACATAGCCCAGTATTTCTCCAGTCTTGGGGGCCGTAGCCGGGCGGGGGCCTTACACAAGGTGGCCGAATATGTCTACGTGCCTGTCGGTCACTTTCTGGACCGTAAGGTTCCCCAGTCCCGCCTCTTCCAACTGCTTGCGGATCTCCTCCACTGTGTAGGCCGACAGTAACGAGCGGTAGAACTCTTCTTTCAGTAATTCGCTTTCACTCCCGGCGTGTTCTTCCACCAGCGCCCGCGCATGCTTCTCGGTAGCCGGCCTGAAAAGGTCCCTGAGAAAGACAAGACCGCCCCGAGCTCCGACGCGCTTGATTTCAGTCCAGAAGGCTCCCGTATCGGTTATGTGGTGGAGTAGGCTGTTGCTGAAAACCACCGGAAAGCTGTGTGAGAGAAGTCCGGTGGCCTTTGCGTCCGCGAGAACGAATCTGATTTTCTCTGCCAAACCGGCCCTGCGGGCCGCTTGAGTCGCGTAACGGACCATGGGCCGGGCGGCGTCGACCGCTGTAATCCGCCAATTCGGGCGCAGGTGCAGGACCCTGATCGGAATGTCACCCGGTCCCGTACCCAAATCCAAAGCTTGTGTGTGGGACAGCGGCCCGGCCAGCTCGACAAGCCGCTCGGCGAAGGCCTGATTGACCTCAGCGAAGTCGGCTTCAGCGTACGCAAGCGCCTCGCTGGGGTCGTCCATGTACTCAGGCTCCGCTTTTCGCGGTATGCAGTCGCTGCTACTCATGGATTCCGTGCTCCTGGAAGCGGTTTCCCGCAGAAGACGCAAGAAGAGATATTATAACCTGCCCTAAAGCACGGGCGAACGGCCGCCGCACTTGCTCCGGCGGTTCCTGGAAAAAGTTTTGCCGCGGGTCGATGGCCGCGGGTAAAATGTTATAAGGCGTCTTCTGAGGTCTCGGAGTTGCGCCGGCGGAAGGGTCCGGATCGGAGGCTGCTATGCGCTACACGCATTCGATCCTGCCCGGTTTAGTGTTTGCTTGCCTTTCCTGTCACCACCTGCCGGAAAGAGGTGCTCCCTGCGCGGTCAGTCATGTTGAAGCGGCGCTGCCGCAGGATAAACAGGCTGAACTTCGCAAAGCTTTGTCTCGGGCGCTTGCTGCAAGGTTCAGGCTTTGCAAGGAAGAAGCACTTCGAGCCGGGTATCTTTGCAAAGCTACTCTGTCTGTTGAAAAACGCGGGCGCTACGAACCGGTTTTAAGCGAGGAATCCCAAAGGAAAAGGGCCTCGCTTATTAAGGCCGTTGCGCGGGCTGAGGCTGCACTCCGCGCGGCCGTTGAAACCGGCGAATCGATTGACATCGATTTGAAACGCGCAGCGGTTGAAAAGGCGAAGCTCGAGCTGGGGAAATTCAAGCCGGAAGTGGTTTCCTGGAAAGAGAAGGTACTTTTCAGGCTCGATGTGCAGCTTATAGGCGTGTCTGACGGTAAGATTGCTTGGGAGAGGACTTTTTACGCGTGTGGTGCGGGAGCGCCCTGCGATACGGCCCAGGCGGTACATGAAGCTGCAGGAGAGGCGCTTGAAGAGCTCGGCCGGCAGGTGCGGGAGGCGCTTGCCGGAGAATCTGTCCGGGATCGCATCAAAGCGGCGCGCGACCGTTTCAACAGACGGGAAATGTAGAAACGCCGATCTCAGATTTCACTTGGCGTTTATCGTGAAGTGGTCCAGAAGCGATCCTGTGGCACGATAAGCCCAACCCTCGATCAGCTCGGGTCCCACCGCAAAACGGCAGAAATGATGTGCGGATTCTCCTGCCTGCGATCGGGGGTCTCTTGGATCGCGTAAACTGTACAAAGGAGCGCCGCCTCCTCCAGTCACAATGTATGTAACGCCGTTTTGGTGGAGTCGTTCATACAAGTGGTCGTGACCGTTCAGGACGAGTTGAACTCCTTTTTGCTCAAAAAGAGGAACCAAAATCTGCTGGACTGAGGGAGTCCCCCCGTGCAGGCCCGAGCTGAAGGCCGGCCTGTGGAAAACAGCGATACGCCATGATGCCTCTTGTGCTTGGTCGCTCTGAAGATCTTCCACAAGCCAGCGATACTGGTCGCTTTCCGGGCCGAAATCAGAGGTTGCATCAAGTATTACGAAATGGGCGCAGCCGAATTGGAAAGAGTACCAGGATCCGTTGGGTTCTCCCGGGAAAACCCCACCGAGTCCGAAGTAGCGATAGTACCACTCGGAGTGGTATTCGTGATTACCCAGGCAAGGGACGAGAGCCGCTTCGGAAAGCACCGAAGCGGCGGGATCGAAGAACTGCTCTTTCCACTGATCTTCTCTTCTGCCGTCCGAAACGAAATCTCCGGTATGAAGGAGAAACGCAGGACTTGTGGTGCTCTTAACATGCGCTGCCAGTTGCTCGCAGACCCGGCCGTGGGCGTCGGCCTGCGTGCGTGTGTCCCCGTAAGCAAAAAACGTAAAAAATCTTCCTGGTTTTGGGGCGGTCCAGAATGAACACTTCCCGTCGGCGGGCGGAGAACCCTCTGCGGGTGGTCTAATGAAGCACCTGTAGCGCACCCCCGGTTCAAGTCCGGTAATCGCTATCCGGTGGAGCACCTTTTCCTCATTCTCCTCGTAAGCCGAAACCAGACCTTGGGGCGACCACACCTCAATGCGGCCTTTGGCCGGCTTATCCGTCCTCCATATCACGTCGGCGCCTTCCGCGCGCGGTCCTATCGAATAGAGGGGGATCACAAAAGTTACATTTTGAGCGGCTCCTGTATCCCCGTTTTTCTGGCTGGAAGAAGAACCTCCGCCGTCGTCGGAGGAGCTGGAACAAGCTGAAAGTGAAAGAGTGATGAATACACAAAAAAGCGCGTAACCG
>CAZGYL010000535.1:0-4185 GCA_964529985.1 uncultured Planctomycetia bacterium
CGCCGCGATGACCCCGCCGTGAAAGGGAAGGCCGAAGCGATTATCGCGAAACAGAGAAACGGCCCGACGGGCTCGGTGCCTTTGGCTTTTCTGGCGGATGTTCTGCGCTTTGAGAATCTGGCGCACGAAATGGAGCCGAACTTCTGAAGGATCCCAGTGGCGGAAGCAAGCGGAACGAGGAGGAAAGAGCATGAAGCGGACAGTTGCGATTCTTCTTGGCTTGATCTGGGTCGAGGCAGGCCTCAACGGGGCCGAGCTCCGGATCGCGGTTGTGGATTTTCAACGCGTTTTCATGTCTTACGAAAAGCGAGGCGAATTGCAGAAAGCCCTCGATGCGCGCAAGGAGAAAATGAATAAAGAACTTGCCGCAATCGAAAAAGAGCTCAAGGCGAAACAGAGCGATCTGGACGTTCTCCAGCCCGGCACGAAAGAATACACTGAGGTTCAAGGAAAGGTCATCGAGTTGGAAACTCTGCTTGAGGTTACAAAACGGCGCTTCCAGTTTCAACTGGAGCAGGAACAAAGGGGACACATGCAGCGGCTTCTTTCCGATCTTGACAAGCAACTTCAAGCTTACGCCAAAGAGCACGGAATCGACCTTATTTTATCCCGGTACATCAGCGACCCCCGCCTGGCGCGTCCTCTTTTCATAGCGCTTTACAGCAAGCCGGAATTAGACATAACCGATGAAATCATCAAGCGGCTCAACAGTGAGTACCAGAAGGAGAAAAAAAGCACAAAAAATCATTGAATCGACCCGCCGAGCCCACAGACGAACTGAGACCGGGACAGATCAATGCTCGCAAGCACCGGTAGAACAGTCAGGCGTGAAGTGACCGTTCAAGGCACAGGTCTCCATACCGGGAAACCGGCGCGGGTCACTGTGGCGCCGCGTGAGCGCTGGGGCGTCGAATTTGTTCGGGAGGATCTGCCGGGCGGGCCGCGTGTGGCCGCGCTGGCGGAGAATCTGGCTCCGGTCAGGCGAAGAACGGTGTTGCAGTGTGGAGGTGCGGAGGTTCAGACCGCCGAACACCTGCTGGCCGCTCTGTACGCCCTGGGTGTGGATCGGGCTGAGGTTCGTATTTACGGTCCCGAGCTGCCTGCGCTTGACGGAAGCAGCCTGGGTTGGGTAAACGCGATCAGGGAGGTCGGATTGCGGGAGGTTCAGGCCCGGCGCAGGCGCCTTGTGCTTCACGAGGCGGTTGCCGAGGTTTCAGGGGACGCAGCGATAGTTGCGGTCCCTTGCTGCGAGGGCCTCGTAATCGATTACATCCTGGATCACGACTCAGAGGTGGTTCCCGTGCAGCGGGTCTCGTTCAAATTGAACGAGAAGGTATTTGTCGAAGAAATCGCTCCTGCAAGGACTTTTGTGCTTGAAGAGGAGGCACGGGCTTTGCTCCAGGCGGGCTTCGGGCGTGGGGCTTCGACTGAAAACACGCTTGTGGTGGGACCTCAAGGCGTGCGCGATAATACGTTGAGGTTCCCCGACGAGTTCGCCCGGCACAAGGTGCTCGATCTTGTGGGCGACCTGTGTTTGGTCGGCGCGGATTTGGAGGCCAGGGTTGTGGGAGTAAGGTCCGGTCACGGACTGAACGCCCTTCTGGTCAAGCGCCTTGCAGCGCTGCTTGAGGAACAGTCCGCCGAAGCGGGCGAAGATACGAAAAGTTGAGAGGTAAAGGAGCCAGTGCGGTTCAAGCAAGAAGCCATTCCCTGCGCGGTTGTAGGCGTCGGCCACCTGGGCTCCTTGCATGCCCGGTACCTGGCTGAATTGGAAGGCGCTGAGCTTCTGGGAGTCTATGACTTGGTGCCGGAACGCATGGAGGCCGTATGCGGTAAAACCGGCTGTCGCGCGTTCAAGTCCCTTGAGGAAGTAATCGCGGCCCGTCCGGCGTTTGTCGTCGTTGCAACCGATACGGGCGCACATGCCTCGGTGGCGCAGGCTCTTGTTGAGGAAAATATCGCGGTTCTTGTTGAAAAGCCGCTTACCAGGACCCTGGAGGAGGCCGACAGGTTGCTGCAGGTTGCGGACTCCAAACCGGGTTCATTCCTTGGTGTGGGGCACGTGGAGCGCTTCAATCCGGTGGTCCAGGCGGCCCGGGCGCACGTGCATGATCCGCTCTTTATCGAGTGCGACCGTGTGCACCCGTTTCCGTTCCGCTCGATGGATATCGGCGTTGTGCTCGACATTATGATTCACGACGTGGATTTGGTCCTTTGGCTCGCCGGGGCCGAGGTCGCAGGGGTTGAGGCGATCGGGGCAAGCGTGCTTTCTCCCAACGAGGATATGGCTTACGCGAGGCTGAGCTTTGAAAACGGCTGTGTGGCCGTGGTGCGGGCAAGCCGGGTTTCACTTCGGAAGGTCAGGAAGCTCAGAGTCTTTTGCCCGGATCTGTACGTGTCGCTGGATTACCTTTCACTGCGGGGGACGACGATCCAGCTCAAGCCCGGAGCAAGAGAGGAAGTGAGCCGCCAGCTGGCGGAGGGGACGCTTCCTCCTGCGGGTTTCCTCCAGTACCTTGAGGTACAGAACCTCACGGTGCAGCAGGATCAGCCCCTGAGAGCCGAATTGGCGGCGTTTCTTGATGCGCTCAGGGCCGGGCGGCAGCCGCCGGTCACAGGGCGGGAAGGCCGCAGGGCGCTTGCCTGGGCGCTTAGAATCGAAGAGGAGATCCGGCGCTACAGCGCCGAAATAGGAAAGAAGCGGAAGGATCTGATCCAGGAGCTGGAGGCTCCGGAGAGCCGGGTGCCTCCGCAGCCGACGATAGGCGAAAGCGACGGTGCTTGACATGCCGAAGCGGCATGTGCTAGAGTCGGGGTTTTCTCTTGTGCCCGAAACGGTTTCGGGAAGCCCCGGACGGTTGTTGTTCAACGGCGCTCCGGGCCGGAACGGCCCGCAAGGTGACCAAGGCGGGCCGGCCCGGAGAACGAGGGCATGTAACGGAGGAGCTGTGTACTTGGGAGGGTCGGTCACCCCTTCCCCAGTCCCCTTCAGCAGTAAAGGAGGACGAACGTGACCGGAACGGTGAACATTTCTTTGGAGGAGTTGATTCAGGCGGGAGTACACTTCGGGCACCGCGTAAGCAGGTGGAACCCGAAAATGAAGCCGTATATTTACGGCGTTAAGAACATGATCCACATAATCGACCTGCGCCATACCGTCCGGGGATTGGTGCGGGCCACAGCATTTCTGACCCGCATGGTTGCGGCCGGCAAGGAGGTTGTTTTTGTAAGCACAAAGCGCCAGGCCAAAGCCATCATCCGTAGGGAGGCGGAACGTTGCGGGATGCATTGGGTGACCGAGCGCTGGCTCGGCGGCACTCTGACCAATCATGCTACAATCCGGCAGCGCCTTGAACGCCTGGAGTATCTTGAACGCCTTGAAGCTACAGGTGAGATAAACACTTTTTCAAAAAAAATGATCTCCTCCTTGCGCAGGGAGCGCCAGAAGATCTTGCGCAATCTTGAAGGCATCCGCAATATGGTGCGCATCCCCGGCGCGTTGATCGTGGTGGACGTGAAACGCGAGGCGATCGCCGTGCGCGAAGCCAATAAGCTCGGAGTGGTTGTTATCGGCCTTGTCGATACGGATTCGGATCCGGACGGCGTTGATATCGTAATCCCGGGAAATGATGACGCGTTCCGCGCGATAGAAGCAATTCTAAGACCGCTTGCCGATGCCGTGATAGCCGGGAAGGATAAACGGATCGAACAGCAGCGCCTTGCTGCGAGGAGCCGCGAGGAAGCTGAAGCTGCTGAGGTCCCCGAGACGGTGCCGCCTGAGCCGACTCAGGCGGAAAGCCCCGAGAAAGCGGAAACCGCACCGGCGACGCAGGCGGCCGCGGGAAATGATCCGGAACGCACTGAGACCGGGGAAGGAGCGTGAGAGCGCTGGTTCTCAAACTCAGCGGGGAAGTACTGGGCGGTGCAGGTGGGGCGGGGCTTGATCCGAAAGCTCTGGAGGGAATCAGCGCCCAGATCGCGGAAGGCCTCAGCGAGGAGCTCAAGCTGGGCATTGTAGTGGGTGCCGGGAACTTCGTCCGGGGAGGAGAGCTTGCTGAGGCGGGTTTCCCAAGAGAGCGGGCCGATATCCTCGGTATGATCTGCACGGTTGTAAATGGTCTCGCTTTGCAAAGCTCGCTTCTTAAGCAGGGTGTAAAGGCCGCCGTACTTTCAGCCTTTGCTGTA
>CAZGYL010000536.1:0-4165 GCA_964529985.1 uncultured Planctomycetia bacterium
ACGACCTCCTCAAAGAATTTGAAAACGTCCCCCGCAAAGAACTTGAAAACCGACACTATCGAGCCGTTGAGCTTGTGCGCTTTACCGGAGGTGCTTTCAGCTTTGGGGTCGAGGAGCATGAAATGCATCGTGTGCCCGTCAAGGTCTACAGCCCCGCTAAGACCGTTCCCGACTGCTTCAAGTTCCGAAACAAGATCGGCCTGGACGTGGCCCTGGAAGCCCTCCGCGAAACCTGGAGAAGCAGAAAAGCGACGATGGACGAACTTTGGGAAACCGCCAAGGTGTGCCGCATGGCGAATGTGATGCGTCCCTACCTGGAGGCCATCTGTAGGGGGTAAAATCAGCACGGGCTCGCCCAAAACCCTCTGGACCAACCATGCTCCGCTGTAGAACCCCAGCGCGACATTGTGGGGTAGGATGCGGGGCGCGTCCAGGTTCGTCCGACAAGGGGCCTCCATTCGTAGCCGCATCGCCCCCGGTTAACACTGCCTGCGCGGAGCGGTTGCGAAGCCCACCCAGTGGGAATCCCGGGGGGCCGGAGGCCCTTGCCCGCTGCTCTTAAGAAACCGTCGGGGCCCCGTGGCGCGTGCGGCGCGCGCAAAGGAGGCGCACTATGGCGATGACAACCGTCCCCTGCCTGGAAAGAGGCACAGGCGGTCAACAACCCATGGATTCGGAGCTTGTGAGGCTCCCGGGACCAGGGGCACTTACGGGTCTTGGAGGTCAGAAGACACGTGGGATCTTCCAGATAGCTATTGACATCTTCTGGTGCTGGGCATATTCTTTGTGTTGTTTGTGCCTCTCGCACGCCTTCGGGCTGCGGGAGTTTTTTACTGGGTTGATTCACTTTCTGCGAGGGCCTCAGGGGAATAGGCCCCGAAGAAAGAATGAAAATATGGGGCCCAGCCGCCGGCACTTATCGCGGTTTTCTACACCTCAGGTTTTTCCGCAAGAAGATTCAAGATTGCCTCTTTCAAAAGAGCCAATCCCCGTTGGGCCTGTACTCGGGGGTCATTCGTCATTATCGTCCCCTTCTTGCCAACCCACTTCCTGTTCCAGCGACAAGATGAGTTTGTTTATATGTTCAAGCAGTTCCCTCATCTCTTCCATTACCACGCTGTAGACCCGCTCCAGGTCCACGGCGCCGTAGTCGTGCGCCAGGATGTTCCTCATGCCCACGATCTGTGCCCAAGGGATCCCGGTCGCTCGGCGGCGCGTATCCTCCGATACCTGCCGCGCCGCCTCGCCCACTACCTCCACGCAACGTATCACGGCGGCCTGGAGCATCTCGTCCGAGAGGAACTCCTCCAGCGAGCGCGTGCCCATGAATTTTCTCGCGCGCTCGGCATGAATACGCATGTCCTCGCACTTGACGAGGTCCCGCTCCCTCGGGTCAAGCGGACTCATAGATCGTCTCCGTCCGCCTCAGTGCGAAACGCCGGAAGTATTTATTGGGAGAGTTCTCCACCGAGGCCCTTGTCAGCAGGTCCACCTCGCGCCCGAAAAGAGCCTCCAGCTCCTCCTTAAGCCTCACGAACTCCAGGCCTATACGAACATCCGGTTTGAACGTCACGAGGACATCGATGTCGCTTTCAGGTCCGGCATCGCCTCTGGCGAAACTACCGGTGATCTCCAAGCGCTCTATGCCGTAGCGCTGGCAAATGGCAGCGAGCTCGTTGCGGTCTATGTGGAGATCGCTCAAGGCCATCAGTCGCCTCCGTGGAGTTCGAAACCTGCGCCCGAGTCCCCCGCCGGCAACCTGGTTGTTAAACAAGAGGGGATATTAAACGGAGAATCGGAGAGTTCGAAGGAGATATGCGTGGGGTCCGCCTGCAACCGTGGGGGTTGGGGGTGCGAGCCAAGCGTTCGTTCTCGAACCGGAGAATGAGTTGCAATGTCCACCACGGTCTAACCCTGTGTAAAAACGGGGGAAGCGAGGCTCCGTAGTCCTCCGCTTCCCCCACTCCGGTGCGTCAACTGCGGGCCTTCGAAGGCCCGCAGGTTTAGTTTTGGCTCCCCCGCGAGGACTCGAACCTCGAACCTACTGGTTAACAGCCAGCCGCTCTACCAATTGAGCTACAGGGGAACGGAACTCCGATGATACCTATTCGACACGGCCCGTCAAGTTCTTGAGAAAACGAACCGGGGCCCGGGAAGCGCAAGGGCCCAGCCATAGATGCTAGCAGCACTTATGGGGAAACCTCGCGAGGCCGGCGCGCCCCCCTGCTGGAGCGGCACCCGCAGGGGGCCGAAGGCCGGGCGCCGGCCGGGGGGATCTGAGGGCCGAAGGCCGAAGGAAAAGTCGGCCAAAAGGCCGCCTCCGGGGAGGCCTAAAAGCCCGGGGGCAGGCTTCGCTCAAGATCTTTCCCGGACCAAGCAAGCCGGTGCGGATTTTTCAAGTCAGCATTCCCGGGCCGGTTGACCCCTCCCCCCGCGTCCCTATGATACCGGCCGGCTTTCAGGGCTGCCGGGCCGAGCGGCCCGCCCCTGCAAGCCTGCTTCGGAACTGAGGTAACCCTTTGTGGATACCGGACCTGTTTCACAAGCACCATGGACCGTGACAAAGACCTTTTGGAAAAACCCGGGGCGGTCGAAAGCCCCGATCCAGCTGCCCTTCCTCATGCCTCCTCACCTCCCAACCAATCGCCTGCTTCCGATCTCAACGATCACAACGCCACAACTACCTGCGCGGATGACCCTCGCAGCTGGGTGGAGCTTCTCGACCGCCTCGGCTCTTTGCCGCGCTTGGGCAGTGCGCTTTCGGAATCTCTTGCACTGCTCAGGCGCACATACGGTGCCGAGGCGGCAGCGGTCTTCAGGCTCAGCGGGGACTCGATCCAAGAGATCGCCTCCTGCGGCAGGAGCCTGCGGGAAAACCTGACAGCGCCTCTTGCCGCACGCGCCGGAACCGACAGGCCCGTATATACAGACTCGCTTGCCCTGCTTAAGTTGGCATGTGACGGAGGGAGCTCTTGGCTTCTTGTGCTTCAAGGTCCGAAAGCAGCAACTCTTAAGGCCGGCAGAGATCGAAACCTCGCAGTTCTTACTTGCGCCCTTAAAGCTTACGAGGCGGCAGCCCCGCGAGCGCAGGCCGAACGGCAGCCCCCGGCCAAGGTGCTTACCGAACGGCATGCGAAACTGCTCCAGCGTTTCCCGACCGTCGTAACCAGAAACCCTGAGTTGCTTGAGGTCCTTGCGCTTGTTGAAACCTTCGCTCCCACTGACTTTCCGATTCTCATTCAAGGTGAAAGCGGAACCGGAAAGGAACTTATCGCAGAGGCGATCCACCGCGCAAGTCTCCGCGCCTCAGGTCCCTTTGTGTCCGAGAACTGCGCGGCCATTCCGGAGAGTCTTGCTGAAGCCGAATTCTTCGGTGTCGAAAAGGGTGCGTATACGGGAGCGACTTCTTCGCGCCCCGGGCTCCTTCAGCTTGCAAACAACGGGACTCTTTTTCTTGATGAAGTCGGTGACATGGCCCCAAGCCTGCAGCGCAAACTTCTCCGCGTCCTGCAGGAGAAAAAGCTCAGGCGCGTGGGTGCGAACACCACACAAGAAGTTGACGTACGCATAATCTCAGCCACCAACCGCAACATGGAAGAGCTGGTTACCTGCGGAGCATTCAGAGCCGACCTCTACTTCCGCCTCAACGCGGTCATGTTGCGCATACCTCCCCTGCGTGAAAGACCCGAGGACATAGTCCCGCTTGCTGAGTATTTCCTTCAGAACTTCGCGCGCACGGGCGGCAGGCGGGTGCGTCTTTCCGCAGAAGCCCGTGCGGTTCTTGAAACCTACAGGTGGCCGGGAAACGTACGCGAGCTCAGAAACGAGATCATGCGAAGCGCTGTGCTCGCACAAAACGGCACGATTCTGCCCTCGCACTTCTCCCCCACATTGACCCGGACCTCCAAAAGCCCCATCGCAGGAAAATTCCTCCAGGGACGCCAGACTCTTTTCGATTACGAACGCGCCACGGTGGGAGCCCTCATTCGAGAGGTGCTTAAGTCTGTAAACGGCAATAAATCGGCCTGCGCCAAGATCCTCGGGATCCCCAAAACCACACTGTACAGGCGCATGGAACGTTACGGGATACGCCACGGAGACGACAAGGAGCGCGCAGCGGCGCTTAAAACCATGGCGCACGAGAAACACCAATGAAGCAACGCAC
>CAZGYL010000537.1:0-4155 GCA_964529985.1 uncultured Planctomycetia bacterium
GCCGAAAGCTTTGAACGCTCTTGCTCTGGCAGCAGCAACCCGCGCGGCCGCAGCGGCGATATCGGGATTTCGTTCAAGCGCAAGCCGTTTCGCTTCCTCAACACTCAGAACCGGAGGCAACTTGACCGGTTCGCAGCGCTCGCAGGCTGCAGGTTGCTCCCAAACCGGGTTTGCTTCGTCCGCAGTAAAGCCGGGAAGGCAACCGCTCAAGAAAGCAGGCAGAAGCAGAAGCGCCAAAGGCACCAGAAGCGCCGTATAAGCGCGCCTGAATCTGCCGGGCTCCACTTCGGCCCGATCGGGCCAGGAATCCGACCGCAGGTAAACAAGCGCACATTTGATATCGTTGAGAATCACGATAAAGCACGGAAGGATTACCAAGGTAAGGAGCGTCGCAAAGGCGACGCCGAAGGTAATCGCAATCGCCATTGGAATGAGGAACTGCGCCTGGAGGCTGCGCTCCGCAATAAGAGGCATCAGCCCAAGGCATGTAGTAACGGTTGTGAGAATGATGGCGCGGAAACGCCGTGAAGCGGCGCTTACAAGCGCTTCCTCAAAAGGCATACCGTCGGCCAGATTCTCGTTGAACCTCTCAATGAGAACGATCGCATCGTTTACCACGATGCCGGCCAGGGCCACCACCCCGAAAAGGCTCATAATCGATATGTCGAAGCCAAGCAGAATATGCCCTACCACAGCTCCTATAAGCCCCATGGGTACTGTAGTGAGGATGAGAAAAGGCTGCGCGTATGAACGGAAAACCGCAGCCAAAACAAGCAGAATTCCCAGAAGTGCGAAAGCAAAACCTTGCATCAGGCTGCCTATGGATTTGCGCTCCTCCTTAGCCTGGCCTTCGAGGCTGTAAGTGATTCCGAAACGGCTCTGCAGCTCCGGGAGCTTTCCCTTCCGCAATGAGCGCAACACCTCGTTTGGAGTGGTTACGGCCGTATCGACTTTGGCCGTCACCACAATCCGTCTCAGGCCGTTCTCACGCAGAATGGTCGCCCAACCGGGAACGATGGCAACGTCCGCTACAACCTCAAGAGGTATCTCCCTGCCGTCCGGAGTCCGAATACGCATGCGCTCCAGTTGGCTCAGGCTACGGCGTTCAGCTTCCGGGTATCTCACCTTTATACGCACATCGTCCCTGCCCCTCTGTATCCGAAGCGCTTCTTCACCGTACCACGCCTGTTTTACCTGAAGGGCCAAATCACCGAGCGTTACACCCAACGGGCGGGCCGTGTCCTTAAGGCGAAATCGCAGTTCGGGACGTCCGCCGGAGAAATCGTCCCGCACGTCCCAAACGCCATCGTATCTTTCGAGCGCCTGCTCAAGCTCAACGCAGGCCTGCTGCAGCTTGCGTGTGTCTTTGCCGAAAAGCCTGATCTCGATGGGCTCCCCGCCGGGCCTTTCCATTGCGGAGCCAAAAGAAAGGGAACGTGCCCGCCGGCGCAACTTTTCCGTTTTCCGCCTCCAGTGACCGAGGATGATCTCACTGTGGATCCTGCGTTTTTCTGTGGGCGCGAGTTCGGCGATAACCCAGCCCTCGTGATCACCTGCAGCTTCAGGTTTGGGAAGGGTCCTCGGGAAACGTCCCACCGAGGCCCACACACCTTCCACAACCGTCTCCAAACCGGGCGGAGCAATCTCCCGGCCCACCTCAAGCAACGCCTCGGAAAGCTCGCGAAGAGCTTTTTGGGTCTCTGAAGCAGGTGTTCCCGGAGGAAACTCTATCTCGGCTTTTATGATCTTCGTATCGAGCTCCGGAAAGAAAACAAACTTGATGTGTCCCCCTGCAAAGAGCCCGACGGTGACGGCTCCGGCGGAAACGGCGCATAGGGCGGCCAGATAACGGCGTCTCAGCGCGCCGCGCAAGAAAGGAACGTAAAGGCGCTCCACAAGCCGCCTGAAATTTTTCCTGAAGCCCTCGCGGAAAAGGTATGCAAGGCGCAGGGCGGGCGCACGCGGGGGCTCCTTGGGGGAGGGCGGCAGCGAGCTTAAATGCGCAGGCAAAAGAAAAAGCGATTCAAAGAGCGAGGTCGCCAAAGCGGGAATGACCGTGGCGGGGATCGCCCATATGAATTTGCCGACGGTTCCTTTTACAAAACCGAGAGGTATGAACGCGATAATCGTGGTCGTAACCGCGGCGACGACAGGCCACGATACTTCCCACACGCCTTTAACCGCGGCTTCATAAGGCTCAGCCCCCCGTTCCCTCGCCAGAGCGATCGCCTCCCCCACTATGATCGCATCGTCCACTATGATCCCGAGAGCCATAATCAAGGCGAACAAGCTTATCAGATTCAAGCTCATGCCGCCGAGGAACATGACGATCAGGGCGCCTGCGAACGACACCGGTATACCCAGTGTCACCCAGAAGGAAAGACGCAGGCCGAGGAAAAGCAGGAGAGAAGCAAAGACAAGGCATCCCCCCATGATCCCGTTCCGCACCAGAAGGTTCAGCCTGTCTCTTACAACCCGGCTGAAATCACACCAGGCGGCGATCGAGATGCTCTTTGGGAGTTCCCTCGCTTTTTGTTTGACGAATTCCTTGATCCGATCGGCCACCTCTATCGCATCGGCGTTTTCGTCCTTATAGACGGTAAGAATAACACCGCGCTTTCCGTTGAAAACACCGTAGCGGGAGACTTCCTGAAAGGTATCGCGCACGTCGGCTATTTCCCGGAGCGGGATCATCCGGCCGTCCGGTGTCGCCACGACTATGAGGTCCGCAAACTGCCGCGCGTAATAACGGCGTCCCACGGTGCGCACGGTCATCTGGTAGCGCCGCCCGAAGACCGTACCGCCGGGAAGGTTAAGCGCACCCCGCCGCACGGCTTCCGCCACAGCACCCAGGCTCAAGCCGTACTGGCGCAGGCGCTCCTCCGAAACCTCTATCGCTATCTCATAAGGCCGAACGCCTCCGACTCCGACCCGTGCCACCCCCGGAAGCCTCAGAAGTTCGTCTTTGGTATCTTCTCCGTATTCCTTGAGGGTGCCCTCCGACACATCTCCATACAGGCAGACAAGGATCGCTCTCAGCCTTACCACAAGCTGCGATACTATGGGTCTTTCCGCGTCTTCTGGAAACGTTTGAATCGCTTCGACTTGGTTACGTACATCGTTGAAAACGCGCTGCGGATCGGAAATGCCTTCTTCAAGTTCGATATAAGCCGAGCCCACCCCCTCGGTCGCAGCGGTGTAAACCCGTTTTATTCCCTCAATACCTTTGACAGCCTCTTCAAGGCGCAGGCAGATCCCTTCCTCAATCTCCTCGGGGTTGCCTCCCGGGTATTTGACCACCACCTGAATGACGTCGGAGCTGAAGTCCGGCAGAAACTCCCGGATGACGGCGCGGGTCGCCAGGTAACCGCCCACAAGCAGGCAGATCTTAAGCAGCGTTGCAAAAACGTGATTCCGTGCGGCAAGCGCAAGAAGCTGCTTCATTGTACGACCCCACGCACGGCCATACCCTCAGCGGCCCGGGGAAGAGGTGTCAGGATAAGGCGGTCGCCGCTGCGCAGACCCGAACAGACAAGCGCATCCTCCCCCTGCCATCTGAGAACTTCAACCCGCCGGTAACGAAGGACCCCGTTTTCCTCAACCGGCACGGTTCCGTCGGATCGGATCGCATCACGCGGGACCAAGTAGACGGATTTTGCAACGGTTCCGCGGAAAGAAACCTTGCAGAACATCCCGACCTGAGGCGGCACGGCTCCGTCTGCATCGGCATCGTAGGTGAGTGAAACAACCACAACCGCACTTCTCGTGCGCTCATCGTATCTCTCCAGTCTATTCACAACACCGGACCAACTGATGCCGCCCTGAAGCCAAGTGATCCGGGCTGAAACAGGTTTGAGAGCGCCACGCTCCCGGGAAACCGGCAAGTAGAGAAGATCGCGGCCTTCAAGGGGCACGGGCACTTCAAGTTGATCCAAACATTTGATCACACACAATACCTGGCCGGGCCCCACCACCTGGCCCACCTCGGCTTCCACCTGATCAAGCAGCCCGGAAGCCGGAGCCGTAACGCGCGTTCTGCGCACGTCAAGCTCGGCAAGTTCGACGCGGGCCCGTCCCGATTCAAGTGAAGCTTTCACTTCGCTTAGTTGCCGCTCGGTGACGCGAAGAGATTTTTGCAAAGCAAGCAATTGATCG
>CAZGYL010000538.1:0-4144 GCA_964529985.1 uncultured Planctomycetia bacterium
TAGCTGGGTTGTCTGTCAAGATCGAAGATTCCCCATAGATATGTGCCCGGTGCCAGAGGCCCGAGCCGCCCGCTTGGCGCGTCTCCAAGTCCGGCGTTCTCCTGATCAGCGGGTGGATACTCCAGGATTGATAGAACCGAACCCGTTTCAGCGTCTCTAAACACCTGGTGAATCCTGTAATCCTTGTCCATGGCGAGCGTCACCCGATAGCGCTCCCCGCGCTTAAGCTGCCAGAATCCCCACTCGGGTCTTCGAGGAATTTGAGCGCCGCGCACGTGCAGGCAGACCTGAGCCCGAAGCCGCCCCGTGCCGCCTGATTGATAGACCGATGACCCTATACCTTTCTCAACGAACTTAGACCCCTTCGGGACGATACCGATGAAGGTATTCGTCCCGAAGGCGACATTGTCACACACAAGTTCGTATGTGAAAAGAAACCTTGAGGGGCGTTGGACCTCAATCTGAAGCGGCGGGACAGGCGGTGCCGGGCCTTTCCATTCCTTCTTCTTGAAGGGAGGGAAGCGCGCCCGCCATACACCGCCTCCTGAAATCGGTTTCGTCCTCAAAAGTCTCTCATATAACGCGAGCTCTTCTTGCCAGGACTTGATCTCGGTGCGCAGCGAGTCGGGCAGAAACGGGGCCCGGGACCTGGCCGCGGATACGACCCTCCTGAGACCTGATATATCGAGAGAGCGTGTCGTCGCTTCAGCAAGCGCCCTGAGCGTCGGAAAAACTTCACGCGGAGAAAGCGAACCGGCGGTGTCCCATGCTTCCTCAAGGTGAGCGAAGAAGTCATAGTGGTGCGCCCTCAGGGCTCCTTCAATGAGGAGTGGAAAAATCCGCGCCTCGACATGTGAAGGTTCGGGTTTTCCTGCAATACACAGCTGGGCTTTTCCGGTTCCGCTTTCATCTTTTTTGAAGAAGAAAATGCCCACTTTAGGCTCGCTTTCCCCGCAACGCCAGGTCACCAGATCGGCTTGGATTGAAGAAGGCAGTCGGATCTTGGAGCCTTGGGAGGATACCGAAGCGGCCGCAGCCCTGAGGATACAGAAAGGAGAGTCGCCGAAAGGGCCTACCGCCAACTCTATAAACGGACGGCGGCCGTTCGGTTGACTCAAAAGCCAGCAAACGCAGAAAATGTTCTTCCTATCCCACCGTGCATTGGAGAGCCTTTCGGCAACAAGGTTGTCTTTTTGGAGGTCGAAAGCTCCGTCGTACGGAATGAAGTGATAAATCAAGCCCGCCTGCTTCGCACGAGTGAAAGAGAGTGTCTGAGCTGTGAAAGGAAAATCCTTCGGAAAGTGGACCAGATAAATCCCTTCGGGAGGCCCGTGGTGAGCGCCTTCCGGAAAAACCGCCTCGTTGGGGAGGTAGGCTCCCGTCTTGACTACAAAGAGATCCTGGCCGCCTTCTTTGTTTAAGAAGGGAAGGGCGAAAAGCGCGCCGAAAGGTGAGATTCTGAAAGGACCCTGGAAACAGCCCTCTCCACGGTATTCCCATATCCTGAAGTCCCAGCCCTTCCAGGGGCCTGTCGCAACCGTAATTTCATACTTTCCGTTGTTGTTGAGATCGGTAAGCGAAGCAGTATTACAGTCCGCACGTATGTCGGGGCCGGATAGTGCTACTTCCCGGCACGACGGCGTGAAAGGATGCCAAAGCAGGTGAACTTCGCGCTGCACATCCCCCGTTCCCCCTGTAAGAGTGAGGACAAGCTCCCCGTCACCGTCGCCGTCTATATCCGCTGCGACCAGGCCGTGCCCCGGGATCCTGGCTCCGTACGGGCCGTGGCGCACCGGAAGTGCTTCAAAGCCTTCTTCCGTGAACTTAAAGGCCTGGAGGAAGATTTCATCCGGGTGGTCGCGTTGCATGACGGACACGATGACCTCCGCCAGCCCGTCACCGTCTATGTCGTGAAGGAGACACCCGCTGAATCGGGAAGCCCCTTTAGGAAGAGCGGGCAGTCGAGCCAAAGCGCCGCCCACAGGGTGTAGGCCGCTTTGATCCGCATGGAAGAGGGCGAGACTTTTGATCCCGGCGAAAAGTATCTCGTCCACTCCGTCGCCATCCACATCCCCTGCGGACAGGTTCGGAGAGGCCGGTACCTCAACAGGTTCCCCCGCACACCGGAAGCGCTCCAAGAACCAGATCCTGGCCTCGAGCAGATCCTGTTGGTTCTTATCCAGAAGCTGCTTGTAGGCTTCAGTGAACAAACAAACCGAAAGCAGGTCCGGCCAGACGCTTGGGTCCATCCTGGCGAAACTCGTGCGGAAGTATATGTCGCGGGCCTTCCAGTCGGACTGTCTCATGCCCGGGCGCAGTCCTCCGATGGCGCTTGCAAAAGCGTACTGGTCCATGACGGCGTGTCGATCAAAAAACGCCTCCAGTGCCAAGTTGTTGCCGGACAGGCCGATCTTCCCGGCCAAGTCTTCTCTGACGGTGCTCAGCAAAACAGCGGGATCAGGAGGCGAGGCGCATACTTTTTCATAAAGCGCAAAGGCAGTATTCCAGAGTCCTGCCTGCGCCGAAAGGACGACTGCAAGTCTTCCCGCGCGCCGGCTTTCTTTTATGAGGAAAGAGTTCCGGGGCGTGGTGAGAGAGCAGAAAGCTTTGAGTCCGCCTGTAGCTTGCCACAAAAGACTAATGGCGGCTCCCCAGTAGCCGGCATTGCTCAATTGATCGGCAAGATCAAGCTGGCGCCGAACCACTTCTTTGAGCTCTGAAAGTCGCTCTTCGGCCTGCGGAAGAAATGAAGCAGATTGTACCGCGCCTCCTAAATCACCTTCCGCCTCGCAAAGCCGGCTTGTAAGCTTCCACTGTTTTCTTGCGAAACCGGGTAGGAAGCGCACGGCTTCAAGCTTTGCCCTTGCTTCGTCCGGCTTGCCCTGCGCAAGGAGGAATTCTACTTGAGACAGGCTGAGCTTCTTGAAAGTCAGGGTCGCCGCCGCCACCAGAGCAAGCGCTACGCAGGCAACCCCCGCAGCGGTCCAAACTTGCCTGCGGTTGCGCTTTAAGGCGAGCCGTACGCGGTATATGGGGCCCGCCGGCCGCGCTCTGATGGGTTTGTTTGCAAGTCTGCGTTCTATGTCCTCGGCGAACTCGCCGGCACTCGAGTAACGACTTGCCGAATCCCACCGCATTGCTTTCTCGCAGATTATCGCGGTGTCGCGGTCCACTTTGGGATTTAAGCTGCGAAGAGGGGGTGGGTCCCGGGACTCGATGTTTCTCAGGATTTGGGCGTAGCTCGAACCGATATGAGGCGGCCTGCCGCTCAGCATAGCGTAAAGCGTGGCCCCCAGAGAGTAAACGTCCGAGGTGGCCTGAGCGCGTTCGCCCCTCGCCTGTTCCGGCGCCATAAAAGAAGGAGTCCCCAATATTTCGCCCGTGCGTGTGATCTCCTCGCTTTCTCGAAGCAATGCAAGGCCGAAGTCGGTGAGAAAGGCGCGGCCCCGACGCCGTGCTTCATGAGCTTCACCTTCAAGCAAAATATTTGCAGGCTTTACATCCCGGTGAATGATCCCCGCTTGGTGGGCCGCTTCCAGAGCATAGGCTATATCCCGGGCTATCTCCAAGCTGCGCTCAACGGAAAGGGGCCTGTTCTCGGACAAGAGCGCGTTTAGATCCACACCCTTTATGAGTTGCATTGCTATGTAGGGAAAGCCTTCTGCGATTCCACACTCGTAAACGGCTACAATCGCAGGGTGATTCAGCTTGCCCGCCGCTTTTGCTTCCCTCAGGAAGCGGTCGAGTGCTTCAGGGCGCTGGGCGAGCCGCGGCGGCAGTATCTTGAGCGCAACAGGCCTGTTGAGGGATCTTTGCACCGCGAGGAAAACTTCGCCCATACCGCCGGCACCTATTTTTTCCTTCAATACGTAATCGCCCAGTTCCTGCGGGACCCCGAAGGGGGAAAGCTCCCCTACCCGGTGTTTGTAGGAACCGGCAAGCGACTGCAGGAGTATGGAGCCGGCCTGTTTGGCGCGTTCCAGCACACAACTACCGCCGGGGCTCTCAGCGAGCAATGTGGCGATACGTTTGTTGGCCTCCCTGAGTATTTCCAATATCCGGCGGCTTTGCTGATCTGAGCCTTCAGGCCGGATTCCCGAGAGACTGCCGAGCAGGCGCTCAAAGTCCCCTCGAAGACCCAAAC
>CAZGYL010000539.1:0-4128 GCA_964529985.1 uncultured Planctomycetia bacterium
GCTACAGGCTCCTTGTGCCCGGTCCCGGTTCGTACGAGGTGAAAATAACGTTTGCGGCGCCTGTTGCGCGCGTACCCGGCCGCAAGAGCTTTTCGTTCAAACTGCCGTCGCTTCCGGTCTCGCGCCTTGAGATCACGATTCCCGAGCGGAACGTCCGTGTCGACCTGAAGCCCCTTGTTGTTGCCTCCACAAGCGCAGCGGGCGAAGCGGCAACCAAGGTCCTTGCCTTTTTGGGCCAGGGCGATCGCCTGCAGGTATCGTGGATGCCTGCGGCCGGGAAACAGGTCGAAGAACGTGCGGTCGCTCTTGCTTGGCAACAGGTGAGGGCTCATTTGGGGGAGAGGATCTTACGTATCACAACCGATGTGCACTATGAAATATTGCGCGGCGCTCTGAGCGAATTGCTCATCAAGTTGCCTCAAGATATGCGCCTGCTTTCAATAAAAGGCCAGAATATCCGGCAGTGGCGGCGCGAAGGTGAAGTACTGAAGGTCGCTTTGCACTCTCCTCTTCAGGCGGCCTCGGGCGGCGGGGAGCCTGTCAAGTACGATCTTGAGCTTGAGCTTGAGAAGATTCTCCAGACGACGCCGGATCGCCTGACCATTCGATTCCCGCAAGTGGAGGAGGTTATACGCGAATCAGGCTGGGTCGTTTTCAGCCATGTGGAAGACCTGAAGGTGCGCGTTCAAAAGGCCGAGGGATTGAGCCAGGTCGATATCTCAAGCCTTCCCACTTCGCTTCGCAGGAAGCTCGGTGTGGGTTACCGCTACTTGGCTCACCCCATTTCGCTTACCGTGGGGATCTCTAAGATTCTTCCTGTTGTCAGAGCGGAGACCACTTCGGTGGTATGTTACGGCACGGAAGAAGATAAATGGATAGGGTGGATTGAATTCCGTATTACGAAGGCCGGCCTTTTCAAGCTGAAATTCCAAGTGCCTGAGCGGTGGAGCGTTCTTTCAATCGGGCAGGGAACCACAGTTGAGGATTTTCAAACAACAAAAGCAGGCGCTCTGCAGACAGTGGAAGTAACCCTGAGCAGCAAGGCCATGGGTTCGTTCCGCCTGCCTTTTACATTCACGGCTCCCGGATCAGCGGCGGAAGGGGAAAGGACGGCGGGACCGCCCCGGGTCCTTGAAGTCAAGCAGGATCGCGGGCTTTTTGCTGTTGCAGCACCTACTTCGTTCAGTCTTACAACCGTGCGCATGGAGGGCCTGGTCGCCGAGGACGTTGAGGAGCTTTTCAAGACAGGAATCATGACCCGGTTGGGTCGCGATGCGGGAATTCCGCTTACCTATCGCTACCGCCGATCAGGCGGCACCGTTACTGTTAAATTAGAGGCGAAAAAAACCGAGATAAACGTCCTCGCCCAGCACTTGCTTGAAATATCCGATGCCGGCGTCACGTTCACGCATATCCTGGATTACGAAATCCTCTACGCTCCGATTGACAGGGTGCGCTTCGAGGCTCCCCAGGCTTTGGATACTCAGCTGAACGTCGAAGCGGAAGGGAAAAAAGAGCTACGGAAGGTGGAAACCAAAGAAGGTATCAGCACTTGGGAGTTGGTGCTTCAGGCCCCGCGCATAGGCGGCGTATCCCTTACGGTCCGCCATCAAGTGGACCTGAAGGCTCTGGAGGCCGGGAAGCCGTTCCGACTCAGTGCGCCTCTGATACGGCCTGTGGGCGCACGGGAGCTTCGGGGCTATGTTGCGCTTCGCAAAGAAGGAACTTTGGAAGTTTCGCCGGAAGCCCGCGGCATGGAGGCCGTGGAAGTATCCGATCTGCCTGACAAACTCCGCAGGGGAAGTATTTACGCGGCTTTCCGCTATTTCGGTGAGAAACCGGGCCTTTCGCTTCGTCTCACGAGATACGAGTTCCAGCCGCTTGCAACAACAGTGATAAGCCTCCTTCATTTCGAAGGGGTGCTCTCTGAGGAAAGGAGGCTTAAAGCGCGGGCTTCTTTTATAGTACAGAACTCCGAGAGGCAATACTTGGAGATTACCTTTCCGCAGGGAACTTCGATTTTTTCCCTGAAAGTGGCCGGGAAGACCGCCCAGCCGAGACGGAGGCGCGAGGAAGAGCAAACGCGGCTTATTCCCATACCGGTTTCAACGGGCCCGAAGGGTGCTTTCCCGGTTGTTGTGGATTACGAGCAGGTCCTGCCCGAAGGCCCGTTTCGCGTGCTCGGCGGCGTGAGTTTGGTACTTCCGAAAGTCGGAGAAGGGGTACCGGTCAATAAGATCGAAGCTGCGCTTTACCTTCCTCCCGAGTATGTGCCTGTCAACTTCGGCGGAACTTTGAAGGCACGCGGTCTTCCGGCCGACAGCCTGTGGGCTCAGTTGAGAAATCTTGCAGGTGAAAGTCAAACTTCAAGGTCGTACCGCCGGGCCGAGCAGAGCCGGAGGAGCTCGGCCGGAGCGGGCCTTTCTATAGAAGTTCCTACAGGTGACTACATTAAGTATTCCTTTGCTTCTCTTGCACCTGAAGGGACCCTTTCGTTTTGGTACTTCAAGCGAAACCTCTGGCGGCTTTTGGAGTTGCTTCTTTTTGCAGGCGCTTTAGGGTGCTGCTGGTTTCTCATCGTGCGGCTTGGGTTTGACACCTGGCCTACAGCCTGCGCCGCTCTATTCGTGCCGCTCCTTCTGCTTTGGTACGCGGAGGGACCTGCCGTCGACTTGGCCGGCTGGCTTTTTGCAGGAAGTGCGCTGTTTTTTGTGGGACTTGGAGCTACGCGCTGTTTCCTGAGATTCAAGAGTTGGCGGGAAAGCCGGGGCTTTTTTGCAAAGGAAGCTCTTCTGGGAGAAGAAAGCGCCGGGACGGGGGAATCGGAGCGCGGTACGGCGAAGCAAGAAGGTAAGGGGGGCGGCGGGAAGAGAAAGCCTCCCGAGGAAAACGAGGAAAAAACCGGAGGAGAAGAGGAGGCGGGAGGTCGGTCATGAGCAGGCTACAGCTCCTGTTGCAGCCTGGAAGAGTCCGCCCGGCCCTCATTACCTTGTGCGTTTTCGCAGCTTGCCGGCTCTTTGGGGGCGTGGCGGGCGGAGCTTCGAGAGAAGATGAAATTGTGCTTGTGCGGGAGATCTATGTCCCGGTTGAAGAATTCAAAAAACTGAGCTCCGGCAAGCCCGAGGGAATCGTCATGGAGCTCGGGCAGTACCGAAAGCTTGTTATCCAAGCGGTTCGATCGCTGAAAAAGCCCGAGCAGGTAGTGCTTCCCCCGCTTAAAGCGTCGCTCCTGAGCGCGCATTATAGGGGTGAAGTCTCGGGGCGGTCGGCCAGGTTCCGCGCCTCTTTACGCGTGCGCGTAGGTTGCGAGGGTTGGGTGCGGTGTGATCTCGGGCGGCTTCCCGCGCAAATGGGTGCGGTGCTTCTTGATGACGCACCTGCTTGGATAATCACCGAGCAGGTGAAGGGAGGCAGGCGCGGCTTTCTCCTTTTGCGGGGAAAAGGCGAGCACCTGCTTGAGTTCCGGTTCACATTACCCGTTGAAAGGTGGGCGTGGAACGGCCTTTTTGCAGTGCGCGGGCCGCTTGCTCCAGCCTGCGGAAAGAAAGTGGAGCTCGTCGTGCCCCAGCACGTAGAAGCTGAATCCTCAGGCGGTGTTTTACAAGTTCAGACCGGGCGGGATCATACAACCCTGGTCCTCAGCGCTTCGACTTCTCCGGACTTTGCTTTCAGGTGGCGTCCCAAACGCGTTCTGAAAGCGCAGGAGATTTACCTCAAGGCGGACCACCTGGTTTGTTACGCCGCAAGGAAGCGGGATCCCCGGTTCACCTGGGAGGCGGAGATCAAGGCCGCTCGCGGCAAGCTTGAGAAGTTGCTGGTTAAGCCGCCGCCGGGGGGCCTTGTGCTCAAGCTCACGGGCCCTCAGGTTCATTCATGGAGCAATACAGCCGATGGGATTCTCATTACCCTGAAGGAGCCCGTGTGGGGTGAGATCAGGTTTCATGCTGAAGGCGCTTTGCAAGAAACAGGCCCTG
Organism: uncultured Planctomycetia bacterium; assembly: GCA_964529985.1. Lineage (GTDB taxonomy): Bacteria > Planctomycetota > UBA8108 > UBA8890 > UBA8898 > CAZGYL01. The sequence goes on from CAZGYL010000539.1 coordinate 3,975, forward strand.
TATACCGGCTTGCGCCTCCGCAGGTAGAAGGCACGTTTGCGCAATCAGGCTATATAGCCCTGTATGAGCTTGAAGGTGAGAGCATTCGGGTGAAGAGCACTCCGGGATACAGGGAGGCGCCGCTTACGGAAAAGGCCGTGCCCGGGAGATTTCC
>CAZGYL010000540.1:0-4119 GCA_964529985.1 uncultured Planctomycetia bacterium
CTATCCCGTCCAGAGCTTTTCGCCGACCAAACGCCTCAAATCTTCCGAGGCACCCTGAAGAGTCCGACTTCTCGCGTCTTTCCCCGGAAGACCAACTCCTCACGTCCGCACCGCCGGTTCCCTCTCTTTGTTCGCCTCTTAACCGCTCCACGGGATAGCGCTTCCGGCGTCTTCCCTCCTCGCGCATTCCTTAGATCGTAAAGAAGCGTCTCCTCAATGCCCACTCCAGGCAGACCAGGAAAACAAAAACAAGAAAGAGCAAGGGATTCTTCTCAGGAGAAACCTCCTTTTCAACAACTATCCCGGGGAACGACCGCACCACCCTGCGGCCCAAAGTCGGTAAGTCCGGAAGCTCAACAACACCTCCCCCCGAGAGCTTCGCCAACCGGCCCAAGAGCTCCCTGTCGGGAACAAGCCTCTCCCGCTCAACAGGATTGGCTTCGACAAAAAAATCCCGCTTCTCAGAAACACGACCCGCGCTGCAGGAGACCTCCCAGCGACCCAGTTTGTCAGGCCTGAGTCGAATCTCCGTTTTGTGCTTCCGCCCACCCAACTCAAAAGACCTCAACTTCCCGGCGGGATCCTTGATCACCACCGAAAGCCGCCGCCCCTTGCCCCCGCCCGGCCGAATCACAAGTTCTTCTCCTGCTGACAGCACACGCCTGGAAATTTCTATGAGACCTCCGTCCCTCGGCCGCTCTCTTCCGGCCGCCCACCTCACCAGCTGGCCCCACAGGCGGTCATGCAAAGTTTTGCCCCCGCGTCTCCCTTCCCTGAGCACCCAGCCCCAAGTGTCCCCCGTCGCCACCATGGCCACACGCCCGGCTCCGAAATTCTGAACCACAACAAGCGGGAGGATCTCCTCCTTATCGCGTGCGGCAAGAACCACTTCCGCACCCGGCCTGAGGCCTCCTAAAGGAACTAAAGTCCGTACCGTAAACGGAGGATCCGCACTGAAGAACGGAAGCAAACCGCGAAGCACCGGGTGATCCACTGAAACAGGCCGAACGGCGAAAGACCCCCGCCGCATGGGGCCGGAAACAGAAGCCGGAAGCAAAGGTACAGGCAGGGCCCCCTTGCCCGGTTCCGACGCTCCCGCAAGTACAATCAGACCTCCTCCCTCCCGCACGAAGCTCAAAAGCGCCTGCAGCTGCTCTCCGGTTGCATCACCGGCCGTAAGCTCATCCATTACAACGGCACGCAGCCTGCGGTACTCCTGCAGCTCCGCCGGCAAAAGTCCCAAAAGCCGTCCCGGCGGCTCACCCCTCACCGTGATCTGACCGTTCGCCGTACGTACAACCACACAAAGCCTTATGTTGGCATCCTCCTCAAGGCTTCTGGCTGCAAAAGTTCCGGCCCAGCGCGGCCGGCGCATGACAAAAAGGACCCCTATTTTTTCCTTAACGACTGTGAGAAAAAAACGCCACGAATCGTCGTCTGTAAAAGCTTGACCGCCTGGAGCGGTGATCGAGACCCGTCCGGCCACCTCGCCCGGGGTGCGGACCTTCAGCGTGAAAGCGACTCGCTGCAGTCCTTCCCGCAAACGGAGCGGCTTGCGCGCAACCTCGGTATCTCCCACATTAAGGACGACTTCGATTCTCTCCGGCGGTATCGACCCGTATGCGCCGACCTCCGCGCGGATCAACGTCTCATTGCCGGCGATTACCACATCCTCACACCTCACGCTCCGCACGCATGCATTCCACACTCCCCGTCCGCTGCCCACGGGAACAAACCACAAAGGAACCGGAAAGCCTCGGGGCGGCTGATCCTCTGTTTCGCACCCATCGGTAAATACAACACAGGCTGCAAGGGGAGGCTCGCCTCGGCCGGCGTTCTTGACAGCCGAAAAAAGAGAAGTCCATTCTCCTTCAGGCACCTCCCCTCCCGACCGGGGGGAAAGAGATGTGCTGAACGTGTAAAACCTGAGATCAAAGGCACGCCCGAGCTCCTCCATTATTTCCGAGGATGCGAACCTGACCGCTTCTTCGAACCGCCCGCTTCCGGCTACCCCGTCTCGAATCGACATACTCCTTGAGGCGTCTATAAGAACCGCAAGTCTCCGGTTCTGCTTCTCAATGCTTTGAAAGCGCACAAGAGGCCGGAGCAGGAGCACGACGGCTGTAAGCAACGCCAAGAATCGAAGAAAACACAAAGGCACGATCCGCAGGCGAAGAGGCGAGCGGAGAAACCTCAAATAGGAAAGGAAGCTGAGCGCGGCGCAGAGGAACACAATCGGTGCGAGCTGCCAGAGCTCTGAAATGTAAGTGAATACAATCCGCACGTGCTCCACTCTCACCTCCTGTGAGCCCAGCGTCCCGCCATGATGCCCTCAAGCACGAGGCAAAGGAGCATAATACTCAAGAAAAGATTCCTCAGTTCCCTGCCTCCCTGCACCGCCAGGGCCCGCACCGTGGTGCTTCTGGGATCGTCCAGAGAAAGCACCGTATCGGCATTAAGCGCCCGCTTGATTTCGCTGCGACTGAGAAATCCGCTCTCAGGGTCACTCCAAGGTACGTTGACCGCCGTGCGCCAGCTCTTCTCGGGTCCTGCAGAAAGGGTGTAAAAACCAGGGCGCTGAAATGGACCGATCAAGACCTGCTCTCCGCGGGTGCGCACAGGAACTTCTCCCCCCGGGCCGCTCGCGCTCAAAATCCCCAAACCCGCCGGCAGCACCACGGTCTGGCCGCAGATCACCGAAGAGGGCACGGTTCCGCTCTTCCCGGCCTCAGCCACAAGCGAATCGACAAGCGGTACGAAAGAAGCCCTCAAGGGCAGCGTGGACCAAGTGGGAGTCAACCCGAATGCGAACAATATCGTCCTACCGTTTCCAACCGGCCGCTCAACAACAAGGGGAGCTCCCCCGGCCAGCTGCAGGATACACCGTGCCGGCGGACGTATTTCTCCTACTACGGCGATCCTCTCAAATCGAGGTAAACCGAGATCAGGCGGCGGCCGAAGCCGCGCCAAACGCCGCAAAACCGGGTGTGACTCATCCAGCCAAGCGATCCGCGCACCACGAACTTCCTTGAAGCCTTCCAAAGAGGCTGCAATCAACGGGTCGGCACCGCGGGCCGCTCTCCGGTATGAGGTAAGATCTATCGCCTCGCCGACGATCACCACAAGGGTACCGCCGGCCTGTACGTAAGTACGCAAGAGCGAAGCGACCCGCCCTTCGAACCTCCGAAGCCCGACGCAGAAAACAATACCGCACGCAGAAAGATCTTTTTCACTGAGCTCCTGCACCCGCGCCCGCCGCAACAAGGCGCGCCCCCCGGGAAGGTCCAAGGCACACGCAAGCCAGTAGGCCGGATCAAGCGGTCCTGAGAGGGATCCCCCTTCCGTTAAGACCAAAACAGAGATGCGCTCTGTTTTTCGGACGACCAGAAACGCACTGTTATTCGCCTGAAGCACATCCTCGGGACAAATAATCCGGGCGGTGAGCGCTCCGCCCGCGCTTTCCGGAAGAATAAAGTTTACAGCCCGTCCACCCCTAGGAGCCGCAACTACATTCTCCCGGAAAATCTCCTTTCCGCCGAACTTAATTACAACCTGTGCTTCGCCCGCCTCCGTTCCGCCGTTCACCACATAAGCGGAAAGAAGGCGTTTTTGAGGCCCGGCCCGCCGCACTTCGATCGATCTGAAGCCGAAGTCAGGTCCTCTGTCGGGCCGTGCCACAAGTGCGGTCACCTGACAATCCTCCGGAATCCCCGCCTCCCTGGGAAGAGATTTTTTCCTGAAATCGCTCACCACTACGAGTCGCTTGAGCGGTGCGGTTTCACCGGCCAACCGCCTCCACGCCTGGTTGCACGCAGCAGCAACGTCGTACGAACCGAAAGACGGCTCGAAAGCCCGCAACCGTTCAAGCAGGCCGGTATGGTCGGTGGTGAAAGAACAGCCGGATTCAAAAGAAAACAAACCTGCGCGCTCCGCCGCCCCGAGCGATCTGATCCAAAAGGAAACCGCCTCTTTGGCCTTATCGCTGAGAGTCGCACCTCCGGAGGCTGCGTGCATCCCGAAGCCCCGGTCGATCACAAAGACCGTGCTGCCGCGCCGCTCACCGAAAAAAGCGCCTTCAGAGCGAATACGCGGCAGGCTCAACCCGAATGCCGCAAAACA
>CAZGYL010000541.1:0-4108 GCA_964529985.1 uncultured Planctomycetia bacterium
GCCGTTCTTGTGTGCGGTCAGCAGGTGGCCACCCTCGGGAAGCTTCTCGAGGGCGTAATGGCTCCGGCCGTCTGTTAGGGCTGACTGTTTGTCAGTGGCTACCAGTGCGCCTTCGATGGGCTTGTTGTAGGCATCCAGAACCGTCCCGACGATACCGCCTGTCCCCCGAAGCACTCGCACGCTCAGCCTACTTGGCATATTCCCAACCGATCTCTTTGAGCTCGGGAAAAGAAATCTCCCGTACCGGACCTTTCACCCGCTTACCGTCAATGACGACATTCTCGGCGTGCTCCTCAATGCCCCGATACTCAGCTCGTACGTCGACGAATTTGTTGCCCGCAGCTCGCAGCCCCTCCTTCGACGTATGGTAGATCGCCGTGTGGCTGACGTTCTTGAACACATTCTTGCGGATCAACCCTCGACCCGCCCAAGTGCCGACCGCCACTTTCACGTTCTCGATCAGGTTGTATTCGATCACGAACGATCCGCCCTTCAAACCGCCGTGCGCATCCAGGCAGCTTATGTTGTCGCCGGGGCGGAGGTCCCTGGCGTGCTTGATGTGATTATGGCGAAATGTCCAATGGGTGTTTGCCCCATTCGAGGCCACGCAATGGCGGCATGACCACAACTCATTGTCGCAGATAAGCACTGCCTTGGCCCCGTAAACAAGCACGCCATAGCCCATCCCGGTTGTGGCGTTGTTGTGAATGGTGCAGTGGTCCACCTGACCGACGGCGCCCCGCCAGAAGCTCGGACCCCACTCGAAGCCGTAGATTTCACAATGGTCGATCCTGTGCCCGCTACCACCGTTGAAGCGCGGACAGTCGCTCCTGTTGCCCGGCCGCCAAGTGGTATCGGGCCCGACCAGCACCATCCGGGTGAAACGCACCGAGTCGCTTTTTTCGATCAGAAACATGAATCCCGACCTTTTCCATATGATCTGTGTCTTGGAGCCCGCACCGAGAAGTGTCAAACCCTTGGCGCCTTTTATGAATACAGTCTGGGAGAATTCATAAGTGCCCGGGGGAAGGTACACGACTTTGATACCCTCCTTGATCGCTTCATTCACAGCACGCTGGACATGCGCAGCCGAGAATCCATGAACCGCAATCCTGTGTGCAAACTCAGATTCCTCGCCCTTGCTCAGGGGCACATCCGGCCCGACCGGATGACGTGGCCCCACAGCCGGAGCTTTCGTCTTAGGCGCGTTGCACACTTCCGGAGCGACGGCCTCAGCGCAGAGGATGCTGAAGAGGTTCTTACCTCCCTCTATCTTCCGCACGGGGAAATAGAGCATCTCCGTTATGGTGAGCGGTAGGGTCGGCTCGTTTATCGCCACGTTTCGGTATGTAATCCTGAAGCCCGGGTCCTCTTCGGTGTAGACCTTGTATGCGTCTTCGAATTCTTCGATTCTTTCGATCGTGTAGCCGTGCGTAGAGGCGTCCGGATGCGAGACGAGTATCGTCCTGCCCTTGAGGTCTTCCGCTGTCGGTGGCTTCTGGGAGAATTCAACGATGAGGCATTTCTCGTCATCTCCACCGGCATAAGACTTCACATTCCTGAGGACGCCGGTGGGAACCGTTGAGCGGAGCTTGTGTGAGCCTGCGGCAAGCTCAGTGCCTGCGAGGAGGTACATCCGCTCGACCTTGCCTTTGGCTTTACGGATCCACCCGAACCGACCCACGAGTTTGATGCCCTCGGCCCTCAGCTCGGAATCTACTTTTGGACCGATGAGGATGTAATCCTCTCGCCCGTCGGAGAGCGTGATGCTCATACCGAAAGCCCCCGGGACATCGCACTTGACCTTCAGTGCCCGTACCTCTCTTATGAAGGGGCGCACTGAGTAAGGCTCCCACACCGCTGCGAAAGTGCTTTCTGACGCCCTTCGCCTTACGATCAGTATCTTTGTCTTAGAGTTGTAGATAGCTTGAGGAGGGTTAGGGTCGTGATTCGCCGAGCGGGGATTCGGGGCATCGCCGAGGATAACCTCGCTCTCCACTCCTCCGAGCATGGTCAGCCTAAGAGAGGAACTCTGATCGTTGAGGAATCTGATCTCCCCTCGCCAGGTCTTGTCGGTGGAGGCAGTGCGGAGGTTGTCGATCAGCCCGTACTCGCTGTCCCTTTCTTCCGGAACTTCGTCGAGCCAAAGCTTCACGTCCTGGAATCTCTTCTTCTTGCCGAGGAGCGTGCCCGGCCTCCGTTTCATGTTGAGATTTACTTCGATTTTCTGAGGCTCGTCGCCCTTCGGTCCCCCTGCGGTATGGATCACCCAGTCGTGCTGGTGACCACCTTTCACCCAGAAGATATCCACCACATAGGCATCCTCTTCGGAGACGGCTACAAGGGCGATGAGACGTCGGTAGTCTTTAAGGTCTTCTACGATTCTGTCGTAAGCTCTGAGACCTTCTGCTTCGACCACTTTTATCTCTGCGTTGCTCGCATCGTAGAGAAGCAAGTTGCCGAGGTTGTGGTTGTCTTTCCGGTAATACTGTTCCTTCCGGTCGATGAGGACAGTGTTGTGCCCGAGCGTAGAACTTGACCAGGCACGCAGGAGGGTATGCGTGTAGCCGAAGTCGGGGATGAATTCGTGTCCTTTTGCGAAGATGATTATGTTGAGCATATCGTTGTGTCCGTGAACGCCGAGCGGGGAGAAGTGTAGATGTGCCTGAAGCTGGTTCTTACCCTCACCGCGACCGAGAATAACGTGACCGAAGCCCGCGAAGAGATGAGACTGTGACTTCTTCAATGGCGGTCCGCCTCTGCGACTGGTTGACCACGCGTCGTGAATCGCGGCAACATAGCCGTTTGGAAATCTGAACTTGGCTCTGGCTTCCGCGCTCCTCTTGCTTAGGTACCGGCAAAACTTCGGGTTCAAACCTTCGATGTCAAGGTTTTCGAAATGCTTTCCGTCTACGAGATCGACATAGCCGGGTGGGTCCGAGTACCCCTTCACGAATCCACCGACGATCTTTATGTATCCTCCGCAGGGAGAGTGGTAGCCGGTACCTCGAGGGTCCTGCCCGTCGAGGCAGTATCCCCCTTCCCAACCGCCCCTCAGGGTCTCGTAGAAAAGCCTCACCCCGAGGTGAATCATCTGCGGGTCGCCGAGGCAATATGCGGTTCGGAGAATGTGATCCGCTATCGGGTACATCTCTCTTAGAGCCAGAGAGACGGCATCACGGAAGCATCGCTCTATCCTCTGCCGCACATCGTATCCGACTTCCTTGCTCATCCGCTCAAACTCATCGCTTTCGTAGAGCAGGTCGTAAGCCTTGACAAGCTCAAGTGGTATAACATCTCCTTTCCACCTGCCTATTTTGGTGCACTGATTTCCGAGATACGGGGGCTTTGAATAGAACTCCTTATGAAAGAGGTCGTTGCCCACATCCCCATGAACGGGTATCTCATACCACACCTCGCAGAACCTGTCCATTATCACGGCAGCTTTGTGTGCGTATTTCCGTTCTTTTGTAAGTAGCCAGAGTTCTGCAAGCACTCTTGTCGCCGAGCAGAGGGTGTCATTCAGAATCTGGCGAGCGGTATCGGTCATAAAAAACATATCGCCGTTCGGCTTACGGTGATATCGATAGAGCTGTTTCTTTCCCGTAGGGCCGACGATTTCAAGGGTCGCATTCTCCGGATACTCTTCATTTGGAAACCATTGCTTGCACTTAGTGCACTGTATTCGGAAGGGGTCTTTAAGGGACCAACCGCTCAAGACGCTTAACTCCGCCCCTTGAACTTCATGACTCCCGCACCTAGGACAACGAGAGTAGTAAAAGGTTGCTCTCGGCTGAATAAGCTCCCGTATTTCTTGATCGCTCAGCTCAAGGATTTCTCTGATGGGCGTCTTCTGGAAGTACACCCCGGAATTCAGCAACTTCTCAACGCGCTCCGGCGAGAGATCGATCTTCTGGAACGTCCTTTTGTAGAACCTTTTTCCCTCGCCGGAGGATAACCCAAGCAGCGCCGCGCAAAACGCGAGAACGAATCCGACTCTGCGCATAGCAATTCACCTCCATGTCAGTTTCCACTTCCGCAGAACAGGGCTTTCCCCGTTCTCGGTTGCCTTCAGAACCGCCCTTAGCTTGACTTTCCTTTCCCTTAC
>CAZGYL010000542.1:0-4076 GCA_964529985.1 uncultured Planctomycetia bacterium
TTACAACGGAAACCCCGAATTTTTTCGCCGCCCGGGCGGCGTTCTTCATTGTCTCAATAGCCCAGGCGCGCATCTCTTCAGGCTTTCCATGAAGATTCTCAGGCGCGAACATCTCATGGCGCTTGTCAATGTTGTCGCACACAAGCTGTCCGGCCAGGTGGCAGGAAATCGCCCAACACCTAAGACCGTACTTGTCAAGCAGAGCCCACTTGCGCTTGCAGTAATCTTCGTCCGCAAGGGCTTTATCTATCTCGAAGTGATCGCCCCAACAAGCGAGTTCAAGGCCGTCGTACCCCCACTCCTTCGCTTTCTGGCAAAGTGTTTCAAGGGGAAGATCAGCCCATTGACCGGTAAACAACGTTACGGGTCTGGCCATGGCGTCCTCCTCGTTCCCAAGTTTTCAAGACACAACACCTACCGTTTACACTGCGAAAACACGCCGCCGGCCGCACCGCCCGCCGGCCCTTCTGAGGACCGCCGCGAAGCGGCCGCCGCTCTCCGATCGCCGTATGCCCGCTTGACTTGGCGTGGACGGGCATTGTACCCGCGCTTTCCAAAACCTGTCAAACAGGACGGCCCGCTCAGCCGCCGGGCAAAAGAGCTTCTGCCCCCGTTCCGAAAAAGGGGATATCCTCAAGAAGGAGAGGGCACCCTTGGAGGGGATGCCGAAAAACGGAGCCGATCCGTGAAGCCGAACACAGAAAATACCGACTCCTCAGCCCTTTCGAGCTCCGAAAACGCTCCCGAGCCTGAAAGCCGCGGGCCGGAGTCTCCCCGGATCTCGGTGGTGCTTCCGGCCTATAACGAGGCCGAAGCACTGCCCCGTCTCGTCCAAGAACTTGACAGCGTCTTAAACCGGATCGGTCCTTCTGAAATCGTACTTGTGGACGACGGCAGCACCGACGGAACGGACCGCATAGCTGCTGAGCTTGCAAGAGACCGGCCGTACCTTCGCTTCCACCGCCTGCCCTCCCACCAGGGCAAAGCGGCCTGCCTCAGGAAGGGATTTGAAGAGGCGACAGGCGAAATCATTGTCACAATGGACGCGGATCTCCAGGACGACCCAGCCGATCTACCCCTCTTTTTGGCAAAGCTCGAAGAAGGTTATGACCTTGTCTGCGGCTGGAAACGCCACAGAAAGGATCCGTTGGGCCGCCGCTTGCTCTCGCGGATCTTCAACCTCATTTATTCTGTCGTGCTGGGCCCGCGGCTGCACGACCACAACTGCGGATTCAAAGCATTCCGCAGGGAAGCGCTCGAAGCTGTCAAGCTCTACGGGGACCTGCACCGCTTCGCAACATTCTTCGCCCACAGCGCGGGTCTCAAAGTAACCGAAATCCCGGTCAATCACCGCCCGAGGCGCACCGGCCGAAGCCGCTACGGAGTGGAAAGGCTCTGGCGGGCGGCTTTCGACATGTTTACCGCGCTTCTTGTGGTGCGCGGCCGCAGGCGCCTCTTCAAGTCGTTTGCCGTTCTGGGAGCGCCGCTTGCAGCAGGAGGCTTGGTCTTGAACCTTGCCTTGCTCCCGGCAGCACACTCACCGGGCTTTGAGCGATTTCCTCTTGCCCTTGCCACCATACTTGCCTTCGTTGTGGGAGTTCAGCTTATTGCCGCAGGCCTCTTGTGCGAACTTGCCCTTAGCTTGGCCCAACCCAGGCAGAAGAAAAGTCTTCCCGGCGACCCTGAAAAAACAGTGGGTCTTTTCCTGCCGCACACCTCGGAAACACCGCCCCCGGCCGTTTTGGAGGCTCTCTCTGCTCAGAACCTCAAGTGGGTGGTCCTTCCGCGCTGGGAGCCGTCGCCGAGCGACGGACCGGGAGACAGGGATACGGCTTATTTTCTTTTTCTGGAGCGTAAAGAGGATCCCCATGCGCCTGAGCTGCTCAGAGAGCTCCCTCATGCAACCGGGCTCCTTGTCTCCCCGCAGTTTTCTTCGGCCTGCGGGAGGAGCGAGCTCCTGAAGGAATTCCCCGGAGCCCCGCGCTCTGTACGCGAGCTTATCGTTTGGTGGAAGAGTACAGGAAGCACTGTCTGGATCAAGAAGACTTCAGGGGAGCTTCTGCCTTGCGGAGCCGGGTTCTTCTCCTGCCTGCGCCACCTGCCGCTTTTCTTCCTGGGCCGCTATCACTCCCGCCCGCTTCACTTCTTCGGGGGTATAGGGGTTGTACTTGCAGCGCTCGGTCTTGCTGTCTCGGGCGGCATGAAACTCAGTTCGGTCGGAACCGCCCTCAGGTATCTCGTAATGGGGCTTGGAATCGGTTTCTGTGTGGCCGGGCTCCAGCTTGCCGTCACCGGGCTTGTGGGCGAGCTTCTCGCTTACCTGAAAAACGTTCAAAGAAGACGCTGAACGGTGCTGCCGTTTACCCGCCCGGCGCCTCGTGGTACAAGAGCGGTCCATCAGGAAGAAGCCGTCTCTTTTCACCGCTTCGCCGAATGCCATGATTAGAAAACGTAGGCTCAAAAACGGCTTGGAAGTCATACTCGAGGAAAGGCACACCCTTCCCCTTGTTGCAGTAGGCACGTGGTTCAAGATCGGCTCAGGCGATGAGCGCCCGGGTACAACCGGCTTGAGCCATTTCTGCGAGCATATGAATTTCAAGGAAAGCCGTGATTTCCCGCGGCCGGGAGAGCTTGATGCATTCCTCTCTGCGTGGGGCGCTCAGGTAAACGGCTACACTTGGCTTGATCTCACGTGCCACTTCAGCCTCATTCTCCGCGAAGGCCTTCCTGCTGCTTTGCGCGCGGAAGCTCAGCGTATGCATGCAATGAGCTATCGCACAGAAAGCATTGAAATAGAACGGGGTGTGATCCTGGCTGAGCGCGAGGGCGATCTGAATGATCCTGAAGAACGCCTTTCCGAAGCTCTTACGTTCGCCGCTTTTACAATACACCCCTACAGGTGGCCCACCGTGGGGACGACAGCGGATCTACGCACTTTGCCGGCAAGCGCAGTAAGAGAGCATTGGCGCAGGTACTTCACCCCGGAAAACGCCACGCTTGTCGTTGTAGGAGATGTCCGCTGGCCCGAGCTGCTCAAACTTGTCAGGCGTTACTTCAGCTCGATCCCTCAGCGCAAGCCGCCGGAACGCAACCGCCCGCTGGAGCCGCCTCAGGAAGGCACAAGACGCGTTGATATCGAAGGACCTGAAGCAGTGCCGCTTGCGGCTTTCGCTTTCCACGGCCCGGCGATCGATCACCCTGACTGCCCCGCGTTCTTGCTGCTCAGAGGCCTGCTTACAGGAGGAGCTGTTTTAGGGCCGGCGCACGGTTCCTACGGAGCTACGCGCCGTTCTTCCAGGCTTTACCGCGCTTTGGTCGAAACCGGTATCGCCGCCCGCGTAAAGGCATTTTACGCCCCCACTTTTGATCCGTTTCTGCTTCTTGTAACAGCGGCGCTCCACAGCCCTCCCAAATGGGAACTTTGCGAAAGAAAGCTGCTTGGAACTCTAAGCCGACTCGGCCGCAAGGGTCCCGGCGAAGCTGAGTTGCGGCGGGTGAAAACACAATTCGAGCTTGCCTTCAGAGAAGAAGAGGAATCTCTGCTTCAAGTGGCGGACAATCTCGGGTATTTCGCCTCGATCGCACAGGCCGGAAAGTGGAACGCTTTGAAGCGCCGTGTGCTTGAGCTAAATGGAGAAGCTGTGCGCGAAGTCGCGCGGAAATACCTTTCGCCCGCAGGTCTCACGGTCGGCCGGTACATTCCGAACCCCGCATATAAGCCGAGCTCGGGTTGGGTAAGAAAGCTTCCACCTGTGCCGCGGACACCCAAGCTGCGCGCAGTTCGTCCCAGACTGCCCAAAGTACGAAGCACGGCGCTTCCAGAGTGGCGACTTGCCGTACGCCGGTTCGAGCTTTCAAACGGAATGCAGCTCTTCGCTTGCCGCAGCCCAAACGCACGCACGGTAACGGTGCGGCTCATTCTCCCCGCCGGGACAGCTTTGCAAGGCCGGCTTGAAGGTGTTGCTGAGCTTGTTTGCCGTACAGCGGCTGTTGCAACGCGCTCCTACGATAAGAAACGCCTTGCAGGAGCGCTCGATGATCTGGGCGGTCTTGTAGAAACAACGCTCGGCCCTGAT
>CAZGYL010000543.1:0-4059 GCA_964529985.1 uncultured Planctomycetia bacterium
CCCGGGCTTATCGCCCCCGTCGGGCAGGCCTCGGCGCATCTCCGGCAAGCCGAGGGACAAGCAGAAGGTGGATCCTTCAGAGGACCGGTACCCTCCAGAGGAGCCGTTGTGAGAATCTCGCCCAAGAAAACGTAAGAGCCGTAACGCTCCGTGACGAGAAGTCCGTTGCGGGCGATTACGCCAAGCCCCGCCCGTTGAGCGAAAAAGCGTTCCTCGATGGGGGTGGCGTCGACGCAACACTTGAAAACTTCACCGGGAAAGCGCTCAGAAAGTACGCGTGCAATTCTTTTCAGTTTGTTTCCGAAGACCCTGTGGTAGTCGCGACCCCACGCGTATCGAGCGATGCGGGCGTGACCTGGAGGCCGGTCTTGCTCGGTTTCCTGACCGTAAGGAAGAGCCGCTGCGATGACGGCACGGCAGCCGGGAAGAACTTCTTTGGGATCGAACTTGGCGCTTGCATGGCGCGCCAAGTACTCCATTGATCCGTGGTACCCGCGCTCTATCCAGTCAACATAGGCTTCGGCGCGTTCAAGAGGGACGGGCTCTGCAGGAGCAATCCCCACAAGGGGTATCCCTTCTCCGGCAAAAAGCCCGCGCAGCTCATCAAAGGACAAACCGCCCGAGAGGGGCACCGGCACTACCCTGTTTACGTATCGTACTTACCGAGCGCTTTCATGTAATTCGCCCGCTCGAAAGCCGCGGGCTCGGCCACCTTCCGTTGGCTGAGGATACCTTTGATTTTCCCTATGGAATCATAGCCGTGATCCTCAAGCCACTTGGAGAGATCATCAAGAATGACCTTCAGGTGTTGCGGGCCTTTCTGCAGGAGCACGGCGCACAGTTGGGCCACATCCGCCCCCGCCATAAAAAGCTTTATTGCGTCGGTGGCGCTGTGAACCCCGGGGGTCCCTGCCAGGCTGGCGTTGATCCGGCCGTATAAGATCGCGATCCATCTGAGGGGCAGCCTGAGATCCTCCGAACGGCTCAACACCACACCGGGTTCAACTTCCAGAGTTTCTACATTGATATCCGGCTGATAGAAACGGTTGAAAAGCACGAGCCCTTTGGCCCCGGCTCCCACAAGTCGCTTCGCCATGTTGGGCATGGAGCTGAAAAACGGCGCCACCTTTACGGCGACCGGGATATCCACCGTGGAAGTGACCGCCTCAACTATATCCACATACACCTGTTCGATTTCGCTTCCCGGGGTTTCCGGATCTGTTCCCAGGAAATAAATATTGAGCTCAAGAGCATGGGCTCCCGCCTCGGCGAGATCACGCGCATAGGAAATCCAGCCGCCTGTGGATATACCGTTGAGGCTTGCGATGATCGGTATGTCCGTACTCTCCCGCGCTTTCCGTACGTGATCCAGATAGCGGTCCGGCCCAACCTTGTACTCGTCAAGCGGCGGGAAATAGCTCAAGGCCTCTGCAAAGGACTCGGTGCCGCGCTCCAGGAAATGATCCAATTCGGCCGCCTCCAGGTGAATCTGCTCCTCGAAAATCGAGTATAGCACCACCGCGCCGGCCCCTGCATCTTCAAGCCGCCTGACCCCGTCCAGCGTCTCACTGAGCGGAGAGGCTGAAGGGAGCAAAGGATTCTTCAACTCCAGGCCGAGGTAGGTTGTGCTCAGATCCATAACATGCCGTCCTTTCCTTTTTGTGGACGCCGTCGGGCGGCCGAACGCCGTTGCTACTTCGCTTCTTCACTGAAGTCGGCTGCAGCCCATTGTTCGTAAAGCCGCCACCTGTTCTTCACCTCACGCTGTGCGGCTTCAAGCAGGGCCTGCGCACGGTCAGGGCTCATGCGGGTGAGCATCTTAAAGCGGGTTTGTAAGTATGCGTACTGCTCGTAGGCCACCGAAGGCGGTTTGGAATCGAGCCTGAGCGGGTTCTTGCCTTGCTTTATAGAGCGCGGATCGAACCGGAAGAGCGGGTAGTGGCCGGCCTGCACGGCAAGTTTCTGCTCGTCCAGTCCTTTGCTCATGTTGACTCCATGCGCTATGCAATGGGCGTAAGCAAGGATAATGCTCGGGCCGTCGTAAGATTCGGCTTCCAGAAATGCGCGTACCGTCTGCAGGTCACTGTAACCCATTGCGACCCGCGCGACATAAATATAGCCATAAGTCATAAACATCATGCCCATGTCTTTCTTGGGCAGCTCTTTGCCAGCCGCGGCGAATTTCGCAACGGCGCCCAGCGGGGTGGCCTTTGACATCTGGCCGCCGGTGTTGGAGTAAACCTCGGTGTCCAAGACAAGCACGTTTATGTTCCTGCCCATTGCAAGAACATGGTCGAGCCCGCCGTATCCGATATCGTACGCCCAACCGTCGCCCCCGAGGACCCAAACACTTTTGCGTACCAGCATGTCCGCGACCGAAAGCAGGTGCTTGGCCTCACTGCTGTCGAGGTTCTTCAGTTTGTTCTTCAATTGAGCCACGCGGTCGCGCTGGGCAATGATTCCTTCTTCGGTGGACTGGTCGGCTTCAAGTATCGCTTTTGCAAGCTCTTCGCCGATTTGACCGGAAAGCTTGCGGACGAGCTCGCGAGCGAATTCGGCATGCTTTTCAACGGTAAGGAGATAACCGAATCCGAACTCGGCGTTGTCTTCAAAAAGCGAGTTGCACCATGCCGGCCCGCGCCCGTTGTCATCCGTCGTGTAAGGAAAGGTGGGAAGGTTGCCGCCGTAAATCGAGCTGCACCCGGTTGCATTCGCTATGAGAAGCCTGTCGCCGAAAAGTTGAGTCAGAAGCTTCACATACGGCGTCTCACCGCAACCGGCGCAAGCACCGCTGTACTCAAAAAGCGGCCTGAGGAACTGGGATCCCTTTACGGTGTCCACTCTCACTTTTCTGCGATCGATATCGGGGATGCTCAGGAAGTATTCGTACTTCGCCCGCTCGCGGTCCTTGATCGGGCGCTGCGGCTGCATGTTCAAAGCTTTACGGCCCGGCTCAGTCTTACTTTTCGCAGGACATGCCTCCACGCAAAGACCGCAGCCCGTGCAGTCTTCCGGTGCGACTTGTATCGTGAACTTCCAGCCTTCGGGCACATCGCGCCCGCGGGCGTCGATCGCGCGCCAATCCTCTGGCGCGCCTTCCAGGTACTTCGGGTCATAAACCTTCTGCCTTATTGCGGCGTGCGGACAGACAAAGGAGCACTTGCCGCACTGAATGCAGAGCGTTTCGTCCCAAATCGGGATCTCAAGAGCGATATTGCGTTTCTCCCACTTGGTGGTACCCGGCTCGAAGATGCCGTCAGGCGGCATGGCGCTTACCGGCACCTCGTCCCCGTGGCCGACGATGATCTTGGAAACCACGTTCTTGACGAACGGGGGCGCGGCATCGGATACCGGAGGAGGGAGATCACGCGTTGAGGTGACCTTCTCGGGCACAGGTACTTCATGGAGGTTTTCAAGGGCGTGATCCACGGCGTTGAAGTTCATCTGCACGATCTTCTCGCCCTTAGCCCCGTAGGTTTTCTTTATCGCTTCTTTGATCTTCGCTATGGCCTCGTCTTTGGGCAGGATCCCTGAGATCGCAAAGAAGCATGTCTGCATGATCGTATTGATCCTTACCCCGAGCCCAGTCTTGCGCGCCACGTCGTAGGCATCGATCGCATAAACTTTTATCTTCTTGCGGACAATCTCCTCCTGGATCTGCCTGGGCAACGAATCCCATACCTTCTCAGGAGGCACTTGGGTGTTCAGCAGGAAGATCGCACCTTCCTCGGCCTTTTCAAGTACGTTGAATTTCTCAAGGAAGGTTTCCTGGTGACACGCTACGAAATTCGCCTTTGAAATAAGGCAGCTTGTTCTGATCAGTCGGGGGCCGAATCTGAGGTGCGAGACGGTCACAGCGCCGGCCTTGCGCGAGTCATAGACGAAGTAACCCTGAGCGTAATTCGGTGTCTCTTCGCCGATGATCTTAATCGAGTTCTTGTTCGCGCTTACCGTTCCGTCGGCACCCAATCCGTAGAATATGCCTCTGAAAACATCGGGTGATTCAATGGAGAAATTCCGGTCGTAGTCGATGCTTGTATGGGTGACGTCGTCGATGAT
>CAZGYL010000544.1:0-4055 GCA_964529985.1 uncultured Planctomycetia bacterium
CTTCGCCCACGGGACCATGCAGGGCGGGGAAAACCGCTTCCACAGCCTCCGCCTTCATTCGGCCGATCGCTTCGGTCGGCTCCAAAGCACGGCCGCGGACCGAAAACCTGCCCTCCGGGGTGATCTCAACGGGCAGCACTTCCCAGCCCAGCCGGTCGCAGGCCTCCAGAACCGCCTCGCCGCTTGCAAGAGAAACTTCACGCTCCGGACCCACACCGCCGTAGAGGACCGCGATCTTCATTGCTCTCTCCACCACCAAAAGACGTCCGCTGCGTTCCGCGGCCGTCTTTTCCGGCTTCAAATGCGGCGTTCCGCAACGTAGCGGCACAACTTAACGAAAAGTTCGCGGTTTGAAAGAGGGATCTCTTCTACAAGCTCAGCCGCTCGTCGGGCAAGGGCCACCGCTTTCTTGCGCGCGAATTCCACAGCGCCGGTCTCTTCGTAAAGCGCAATGACCCACTGAATGTCCTCTGAAGTGGTTTCTTCCCGAGGCTTGCCGAGGATCTCAACCAGCCGCCTGCGCATTTCAGCCTCAGGCCGGCTCTCCAGCAAATAGGCCAGGAAAATGGTCGGCTTGCCTTCTGCGATATCACAGCCGATTTGCCCTCCCCTGCCCTTGTTCTTTGTGAGATCCAGTATGTCGTCCTGAATCTGAAAAGCCGGGCCCAGGCAGCTTCCAACCTCCCAAAAACGATCCTGGATCTCTTTGCCCGCGCCTGCAACGATCGCACCTCCGACCATGTTGTAAGCAAGATAGCGGGCCGTCTTGAGCGAGACGATCTCCAGATACTGTTCCAAGGTGAGATTTTCTGAAGCCCGAAGATTTATATCCAGGGCCTGCCCCCGGGTTGTGACCAAATACGTGTCGGTAAAAACCTTTACAAGCTCAATCAGCGTTTCAGGCCTTACAGGGCTCTTCAGTAGAACCTCATACGCTTTGGCCGCCAGAAAATCGCCAATGTTTATCGCGTTGGGGATCCCGAACTTGACCCATACCGTATCCTGGTCGCGGCGTTTGCGATCGCCGTCCTCTATGTCGTCGTGAAGAAGGAAAAGGTTGTGGAGGATCTCAGAGGCGCAGGCGAAAGGCAGGGCCTTCTCCGCTTCTCCCCCCAGCCCCTCGCAGGTAAGCAGGCAAAGGGCCGGCCGCAGCCGCTTTCCCCCTGTGTGGAGCTGGTAGCGGGCGCCTTCGGAGAGGAACGGGTACCGATCCGGAGGAAATTCCTCCTCAATCAGGGGATCAATGCGTTTCCCGTAATTTTGTATAACGGTTTCTATAGATTCGGGCATCTCAGGGCGGCTCACAGCGACAGGCTCAACGGACACACTCTTATCCCCGCGCCGCAGGGCGGAGACGGCTGGACCGGGCGGCATCATAAGCTAGGCGGAGGCTCAGGGCAACGGAGGCGCCCATGGAGCACCTGGGGGCTGTCCCCGGGAGGGCCGGGGGGACAGGGCCTAAGTTGCGGCTTCTGAGAGCCTTAGCACACGCAAGCCGCAGAAAACCAGCGCTGCGGGCACGTCGAAAGAGGCAAATTTCGTTGACGGCGGCGGGGTTGAGCTCGTACAATGGACTTCGGTGCGAGCAAGTAAAAGAGTAGGCTCATCGCTGCGTCGAGAGTTTGCGCTGCTTGTTCTCGGTGCAGCACTTTGCTCCGCTGCGACGGTTTCGGCCTCAGAACTTGAGGGCGTAGCCCTACAATTGGGGCGCGTGGCAGCGGCCCAGGGACAGTTTGCGGTCCCTGTAGACCTTTCGATCATGGGCCTTCCGCCCGGAAGTCGGGTGGAAGGATTCGGCTGTGCAATCCGCTTTCCCACCCCGCACCTCACTCTGCTCGGCACGCTTCCCCGCCTACCCGGAGACGCTCGGGTTTTCCTGATCGACCAAATGCAGGACGGCGCAAATACGGTCGTATACCTGCAAGTTTTGCCTGAGTCTCCGGTTCTCTTTGAAGGCGGTCGAGCTCTCACCCTTTTGTTTGATGTGCACTGGGTCGAGAGTGACGAAGACCCGCCTCAAGGGAACGATCCTGAAGAGGAGATTGATCCGTCAAAAGGCGTTATTTTGCCGATAGGGCTTGAGGGCGGGGGCGATTGCTGGATCAGCGTTGAAGGCTACAAACCCCTCTATCCGATTCCGACTCTTATCGGCGGGTCCATTATCGTTGATTTGAAAACCGGGGTGCGTTTGGGATCTGTGCACGCGTTTCAGGGCGCAGTCGCTGAGGTTCCGCTTCAAATCAGCGCTGTGGGTCCGGTTTCCTACCTGACGGTCGGAATCGATTATGACGAGGATATGCTTGAAGTCTTCGCTGTGACGGTCTCGCCTGAAGCCGCACCGTTTGTGCGAAGCGCCACCCTCACACCCAGGAAGGGCGGAGTGTTGCTTACGGTTGAGGCTGAGGCGGGTGGCTTGCCTTACCCTGTTGCCCGCATGCCGCTTGTGACCCTGCAGGTTTGGGTGAATCCGTCTGCACCCGCCGGTGCCGAGCTTCCTATTGGACCCCAAAACGAGAATGAGGTATGGGTCCGGCCGGTCTCCGTAACAACGCCTGTGATTTACTCTGTGGGCCGGATCACCGTGAGGGAAAATCTCCGAGAACGTTTCCTCCGGGGGGATGCAAACCGCGACGGAAAGATCAATACCTCGGATCCGATCGCAGTACTGGAGTACCTCTTCGGCGGGCAAGACATACCGTGCCCGGATTCAAGCGACGTTGACGACAGCGGAACCATAAACCTGGCGGACGTTACAGCGCTACTGGGATATCTTTTCGGCCGAGACCCGATTCCGCCGGCACCTTTCCCTGAGCCCGGTTTGGATCCGACCTACGACGAGCTGCCCGCCTGCAAGTAAGATTCGGCCCGCGGATTCGCACGGGCGGAGACTTATTCCCCAAGCAGCTTATCGAGCCCAACCACCAACTCTTTGAGCTCCGGTGCTTTGCGTACGGCGAGAAGGACCCCCGGCATGAAGCTTTCCCTTGAAAGGCTGTCGTGCCTGATAGTCAGGCACTGGCCGGGGCCCCCGAAGATAACTTCCTGGTGAGCCACCAGGCCCGGAAGTCGCACGGAATGGACCGGAATGCCCGCAACTCGGCCGCCGCGGAACGGCGGCTCTCGGGACTCCTCCGAGGAGGTACTTCGAGGCAGATTACGGGCGATCCGCTCTGCAGTCAGCTTGGCTGTACCCGAAGGGGAATCAAGTTTCTTATCATGGTGCAACTCAATGATCTCCACTTTCGAGAACCACCTTGCAGCATGCTCGGCGTATTGCATGAGCAGGACCGCCCCGATTGCGAAATTCGGCGCGATCACGCCTCCCAAACCGCGCGCGCGGGCCATGTCCTTGAGAACCTCCACCTGCTCGGCGGTCAACCCGGTGGTTCCGATAACCGGCCTGGCGCCGCACTTCAAGATCGTTTTTGCAGCTTCAAAAACAACCTGCGGCGTCGTGAAGTCCACCACAACCTGAGCGCCGGAGGAACCAATGGCTGCAGCCAGGTCGTCTCCGGCGTCGGTCCGGCCGACCAGTTCCATGTCTTGTTGTGCAGAGACTGCTCGGACTACCTCTGTGCCCATGCGTCCCTTTGCGCCGTTTACCAGAACTCGAATCACAGCCATCCTCCCGGCGGCGGCCGCCGCCCCGCTGAAACCTCTTTTTTAAGCTTGATGCTTTGTCCTCTGCGCCATTACAATGTGCCACGCCGTTTCGGGTTGTGGAAGGGCGCAGCGGTTACTTTCTGCGCCACCCCCGGTTCTTGGGCGGGACGATAGATCATGTCTCTACTACCTGAAGAAGCGGTTGTGGGTTACCTCAACCGATGCCTGAAACTCTTCGAAGCTCTTCTCCCTTTGCTTCCTGAAAAGGGCACCGAAACCGCGGCCGGCCCGGAACTCGAAGCGTTCGAAAAACTCGTCGCGGATCTTTCCCAGGAACGCGAACGCGATTCCTACCTTTCGGATGAAGCCTGGAACTGGATCTGGAAGGGGAAACCTAGTTACACCTACCTCCAACTGTACGGCCGCTTGGCTTGGATACACTACGAGCTTTT
>CAZGYL010000545.1:0-4054 GCA_964529985.1 uncultured Planctomycetia bacterium
GAATGCGGCCCGTGCGGCCGGACGAGTCGTACAGGTCGGGACGCACAGGCGGGTTTCGCCTCATTGCATTGAGGGCAGGGAATTCATCCGCTCCGGCAAGCTGGGCAAGGTCGGTATGGTGCGGGCCTTTGTGCATTACGGCGGCGGCCCTGAACGCCCCGTGCCCAACCGGGAGCCGCCCCCTGAAATAGATTGGGATCTTTGGTGCGGGCCTGCGCCGCTTCGCTATTACTGCGAGAACTTCCCCAGACCGTGGGGCAACGCCATTCACCCCAGGGGATTCCGGAACTATCTTGACTACGCCAACGGCACGCTTGGCGACTGGGGCATTCATTGGGTTGATCAGATCCTCTGGATCATGGGAGAAAAATGGCCGGTGCACGTCTACTCAACGGGGGGCAGGCCCGTTGCGGGACCTCCGGTTTACAACAAAAAGGAACAGACCAGCGATGCTCCGGATCATCAGGTTGCGGTCTATACCTTCGAGAGCTTCACGGCGACTTGGGAGCACCGTCGCTTCGCCGGCAACAACGCGGAAAAGGGCGAAAACGTAGGGTGCTATTTCTACGGAACCGAAGGCACTCTCCATGTTGCATGGCGCGAGGGTTTGACTTTCTATCCCACAAATCCGAGAAAGCCGGTCTTAAGACGCAAGGCTTCCCTGCATGATCCGGACGATCAAAATATCAAGGAGCTCTGGGCTGACTTTATTGATTCGATTCGCAACAAGCGAAAACCCGTCTGCGATATCGAGGAGATCCATAGGTCAACCTCAATGAGCCTGCTGGGCATGCTTTCGTATAAGCTGGGTCGCAGCATTCAATGGGACGGCGTAAAGGAAAGGGTTGTGGGCGATCCGGAGGCCAACAAACTCCTGAAGAGGGATTATCGGGCTCCGTGGAAGTACCCCTCGGTCTGAAACCTACATGCCCGCTCGGCTGCGTATTTTTTCATAGAGCACCTTCAGGCGTGGGTCTTCAGGAGCCAGGCGGAGCGCCCGGTCAAGCGGCACGAGCGCCTGGCGGTAACGACCCAGTGAGGCTCGGACACGTGCGAGCGCCACCAGGATCGCCACCAGTCTCTGAGGGTCGTACGCATATCGCGAGACCGCCTGCAGCAGGTTGTACTCCCGGGTATTGAGGTCTCTGATCCTGTGGAACGCCTTTAAGTGTTTTTGTGCTTTCTTCTTCTTGCCTTGTGAGATCAGGAGCTGGCCGAGCCACAGCTGTGCAAGCTCGCGGTGCGGGTTCAGTGCCAGTGCACGCCTGTAAGCTTTCTCCGCTTCGGCTTGATCTCCCTGTTGCGCATAAACACGTCCCAGGTGCTCCCAGCCCCACGGATCATCAGGTACGGTTTGGACATAGCGCTTGATAAGGGGCAGGGCCTTTTCCGTCTCGCCCAATCTGAGGTGATTGAGCGCCAGTTCCCCCCACACGAGCGGATCTTTCGGATTCGAACGATAGGCTTTCTCAAGCAACTTGAGTGCTTCCCGGTTTCGCCCGAAGTCACAAAGTATCTTAGCCAAGCGCACTTTAGGTTCCCGCCAGCCGGGATCCAGCCGTAAGGCCTTGCGGTAAAGCTCGGCGGCTTTCTCGCGGTAATCCAGAGCCTCGTAAACTTCAGCGAGATAAAAGTAAGGCCAGGGCTCATCAGGTACGAGCTTCACGCACTCGGAGAAGGCATCAAAAGCTTCGCTCCAGCGTTCCTGTTTCTTGAGGCGGAAGCCTTTCTCGATAAGCGCCTTGACCCGGGCCTTTTTCTGAGGGCTTACCTCAGGTGAGGCCCGGGAGGCTTTCGGGTGGTCGAGCTTTTTCTTCTCAGCAAGCTCCAAGGCTGTCCGATAGCGGAGGTGGACCGCAGCTACGCCGCCTCCCGACAAAAGGCCGATCAAGAAGAAGACTGTAGAAAAAAGAAACACGCGGCGGCTTCGTTTTTTTCTCTTTGACTTCTTTTTCTTCTGTTTCTTTGATCGATCCGGGCGGGCCACAGCCTTTCCTTTCGTGCAGTGTTTCCGGGTGGACCCCCTGCGGGATCTGTTTTGTAAGCCATCCTATGTGTACCTTGACCCGCAGCCAAGCACCGCCTGATAATGCCGGAGAAGGACCCGATAGAGTTCTTTCTCATTGAGCGCCTCCGCAAATGGCCAAACGCAGCTCGAAACTCCCGATGCTTGCTTGTTTTGCCGCAGGCTTCGCCATCGGCTTTGCGGCCGTGTCCCGTTTCGGCCCGCCCGGTGGAAAGCCGCGCGCTGAGCCCACAGGAAGCGCCTCCGAAATGAGAACGGCGGTGGAACGCCTCATTCCATCCTCGAAGGCGCCAGGTGCGGAAAAGACCGGGAGGTTTGATCCGCGCCTCGGGGCGCGGCCCCGCTTCACCGATATAACCGCGCGGGCTGGGATCAAGTTCCGGCACGAAAACGGCCACAGCGGTAAATTTCACTACCTTGAGATCATGGGGGCGGGAGTGGCCCTTTTTGATTATGACGGCGACGGCCTTCTGGATATTTATCTTGTAAACGGAAACCGACTGGAGGGTGGGCTCGATCCTTCGATTACCAACCGACTTTACCACAACAACGGCGACGGTACTTTTACGGACGTAACGGAAAAAGCAGGTGTGGGAGATCCCGGATACGGCCAGGGGTGCTGCGTCGGAGACTACGACAATGACGGCGATTTGGATCTTTACGTGAGCAACTACGGACCGAACGTTTTGTACCGTAACAACGGTGACGGGACGTTTACGAACGTGGCAAAGGAAGCGGGGGTTGATGATCCTCTCTGGGGACAAACCTGTGCATTCTTGGATTTCGATGGCGATGGCTGGCTTGATCTTTACGTTCAGAATTATCTTACTTACACGACCGATCGCGAGTTTATGGCTTTCACGCTTTTCGGAACAGAGAGAATACGTGACTATCCGGCGCCTTTCAACTTCCCCGGAGCTCCCGACCGTTTGTTCCGAAACAACCGCGACGGTACCTTCACCGATGTCAGTGAGAAAGCGGGCCTGAACAGACCCGATGGAAAAGGAATGGGAGCCGCCTGCTTCGATATGGACGGAGACGGATTCACCGACATTTTCGTTACCAATGATGGAACCGAGAACTTCCTCTTCCGCAACAGGGGAGACGGGACTTTTGTGGAGGAAGGACTGGCGGCCGGCGTGGCTTTCGACGGAAGCGGTATCCCCGAGTCTTCGATGGGTGTGGCCGTGGGGGATTACGACCGCGACGGTTTTTTTGATATGGTTGTGCCCTGTACAAAAAGGCAAGTTTATACGCTTTATCGCAACCGCGGGGATCGTTTCGAAGATGTGTCGGACCTCACCGGGCTTGCTCAGGCGACATCGGCTTTCACTGGATTCAGTCCTAATTTTCTTGACTATGACAACGACGGGGATCTGGATCTTTTCTTCTCGACCGGCGGAGTGCGTGCCGGAGAGCTCATAAGGCCCGGCGCCTCGTATACCGAACGTTACGGCCTGCCGGATCTGCTGCTCGCAAATGATGGAAGGGGTCATTTTACCGATGTGTCCGAATGGGCGGGACCTCATTTCAAGCGCAGACTCATAGGCCGGGGCACAGCGGCCGGCGATATAGACAACGACGGCGACATCGATTTGGTCATAAGCAACCTCCGGGGACCCGCCGTGCTTCTGAGAAACGATACCCGCGGTGGACATTGGGTGACCGTGATCTTGGTGCCGAAGAGCGGAGCGGCTGAGGCTTTCGGAGCCCGCGTCGTATTGGAGACGCAAGGCAGGAAGCAATATGCTGTGGTGCACAGCGATGTGGCGTATCTGTCGCAGAATGACAGGAGGATACATTTCGGGCTGGGCGGAGCGCGGAGGATCGAGCGCCTGACGGTATTTTGGCCCGGCGGGGAAAAGCAGGAGTTCCGGAATTTGCCTGTCGATCGCTTTTTGACGGTAGTTCAGGGGAAAGGGCTGGGGCGGTGAGGCGGGGATGTGTGAATCGACGTTCATTTTTCTTTGAGCGATCGGTGTTCTTCCCGATTGACAATGGATCCCTGACCGTTTAGGCTGACGTTGA
>CAZGYL010000546.1:0-4052 GCA_964529985.1 uncultured Planctomycetia bacterium
CCGAACCAGGTAAAACCAGACGCCGGCGAAAGCTGGAGTCAGGGGTAAGGCGGGGGAGTAAGCAAGGGTCGAAGAGTGTTCGGTTTTTGCACATTATCGAGCCCCAGCACTTTGCAAGATCTCAGACCGAGCAACAATTTCAGCCAGCGCGAAGCTTGACAACATGATTGTTCTCTAAGATAATCGCTTTCAAAGAATAGGTGCGGAGGTAAGCCGGTGAGTGGTGAGCGCATTAAGCTCAACGGGAATTTGGCTGTCACTTTAATCATACCTCGTTCCCCCCCCCGGCTGCCCGTCCCCAAACCCCACCTTACAACAGCGGACACACAGCGTCGCGTCGTTACTTGTGTTGGGGGGCACGAGCTCCGCCGCGTAATCATGCCTCCTAGTCTTCGTGCTGGTTGAGAGACTGGAAAGGTGAGTTTTTTTGGAAATGAGGAGGCATGCCATGGCAAAAGTAATGACTAGGGGCCGGGGGCGAGGAGCGGGGTGAACCGGATGAATAGGAAAGTTCTCTTTACTCTTTTGATATTTCTCGGGCTAGCTATTCTTGTGTATCTTCTCAGCTTGGGCCGCATCGGTGAACAAGAAGTCCGCAGAAAGGCCCCCCGGAAGACCTTCGCAGCGAATAAAGGGCCTGATGAAAGGGCCCAAGGCCCCGCAGAACCGAATCCGCCCCCCGATACTTCGATCCCTCCAGGACGACCTGGGATCGTTGTTGACGGCACGAACGACACCCCTGTCGCGGGAGCAATCGTAATCATGGACGGCTTTGAGGATAAAGCCGAAGTTACGGATAATAAGGGTGCTTTCGGTATTCCTGCCGGTCGAATGCCGAGATGGATTCGGGTGGTGAAGGAGGGCTATATTCCCGCGACTTTTAAACTCAGGTGGCGCTTGGGATCCAACGGCCCGGACGAAGATGTGGTTCTCAGGGTTTTCCCCGCGGTACCCTTTCGGGGAAAAGTGGTGGACTCCGAGCAGTTTGAGCCCGTAGCCGGGGCCGCAGTGCGGTTTGTATCCTTTGAAGGCGCGGTATTGAGGGAAGTGAGAACCGACGAGAAGGGAGAGTTCGCTCTGAATTTCCCCGAGATCGAGGTCAACTTGGTCGAGGGACTTGGCAGTTTTGAAAGGCAAAACCGGGAGGCGGGAATCCTTCTGGAAGTCCGGGCGGAGGGATTCGCACCTTACTACGCCTGGGACCGAAAGATCCGGCCGTCACAGATACGTCCCGGCATGCCGAAGGCCCTTGTAGTATTGGACCCCGAAGTATCCTTCGATGGCGTGGTACTTGATCCTGCAGGACGGCCGGTTGAAGGTGCTCAAGTCCTCTGGGCATGGCAGGTTGTCAAGAGTTTCTTGCAGATGGCGCGTTTAGGGCCGAGGGCCTTAACGGACCGGCAAGGACGCTTTGTGTGGCGAGGCCCAAAGCCGGTTTGGAGGTCCACCATAGTGGCTTTTCATCCCCATTTTGCGCCGGGTTGGGTGACGGTCTTGCGACCGTTTGCATTTGTGTCAGAGCCTGTGACCATAACTCTGAGACCAACGGGAAAGCTTGTAGGGCGAGTGGTCGATAGCGAGGGAAGGGGGATTCCCGGTGCAAAGATAACCGTAAGACAAACAGGCGGTGCCGCTCTTCCAAGTTACCTCGGGGAGAAAATCCTGCGTGAGTTCTACGGTCCTTTTGTGCCCGGGTCGGCGGAATCGGATGAAGACGGAGAATTCGTGCTTTCAAACATAGGGCAGGGCAAGTATGAATTGCACGTTTTCCATAAGGATTTCGTTCCTGCTCCCGGAAGCCAAAGTGAGATTCTCATCGGTCCTGAAACGTTCTGTGAAGTGAAAATGGTCCCCGGTCGCTGCATTACGTGCGTTGTGACAACGGCGGGGGGTGATCCCGTACCCGAAGCTAGACTTCGCATCTTAGCGAAACGGAAAACTTTTTGGGCCGGAATACTTCAAGAAGATTTTGAACGGGTTCAATGGGATCCGATAGGGGTCGAAATAAGGTCGGAAGGACCCGGTGTTTTTATAGCCTGCCGGCTTCCGTGGGAGCCGGTGAAAATACAGGCAAGGGCGTGCGACCGTTTGCAGGGTGAGGCGCTAATTTCCAAAGAAGAGGAAGCGGCTCTGATAGTCATGAACCCTGTAGAGAAGAAAAGAGCCGGAAACGCCACCGGAGCAGCTCCGTCCGCCCGAACGGCTTTGCTGCTCATGGAGCTTAACTGGCAAGGGTACGTGGTTAATCTCAAAGGGTTGAAGGTGGATTTCTACGAACCCGGGACTTCCAGGCGCGTGTACCGTGCAAACGTGGATGTAATGTACGGCTCGGCTGTTTTGAAGCAGGCGCCCGTGGGAGTTTTCGATTTGGTTCTGCGCCCTCAAGGATTCGAACCGGTGTTTCTTGATTCCGTGAGAATTCCATTGGAAGACGGTCTCAGGGTTGATTTGGTCGAAGCTGAACCGCTGCTTTTGAAGATCGAGGCGCCGGGCCCGGTCAATTGGATCGCCGTGCGGGACTGTGAAAACCGGGAAGTCCGGAAGTGTTTGGTCGAACTCGGGGGGACGGCTTTTCTCTGCGGGATCGCCCCTGGACGCTACACGGTTGAGGGAAGGGGACCGGACGGCGAAAGTTACGTTTCTGCTGAGCCTGTTTACCTGCCGGAGGCATCCGAAGTGCGGCTCATTAAGGCTGATCGACAGCAAGAAGCCGAGGAGGATTGAATCATGAGAGGCCTCTTTTATGAATGTGCACTGATTCAAAACCGGAGATACGGGAGTTTGCTTAATTGGGGAGTGGGGGCAGCCATCAATGTATGTTGCTTTCTTGCTACAGCGCTTGCGGCGGGTAAGGTCCGGGAGGCTTACTACCCTCCCAGTGTCGCTTCTTTGGGTTTTGCGGTGCGCGACCAATACCAAACAAGCGCCTGCAACGTAGGCGACCTTGACGGGGATGGTTCCGAAGAGATTCTTCTTCTTCGGGAGGTTCCCGACTTTCCTTTCGTGATTCTCTACAGCTCAACCGAAGCCGCCGGCACGCTCGATTGGAATGATCCGGTTTTTCGGCCGACGAAATTTCGGCCTTTTGGGGTTTTCGCGGATCCGGACTTTGCGTTCCCAGCCGGAGACGTCGACGCGGATGGATTCGGGGATTTTATTCTGGGATCTTTCAGGTTCAACGTTCCTTCGACCGGAACAGCTTTTCTTCTTGTATTCGGCGGCCCCTATCTAAAAGACGAACGGGAAATCGAGATCGCCGAAGAGATCGAGCTTCCTTTGCGGGCGACATGGATTCTAAGTCCTCCTGAGAGCCCCTTCCTTTTCGGAGTAGATCCGGATTTGTTGGCGTCCGGGAGTTTCAGGAAATTTGCATATGCCGGGAACGGGTCCGGAGGTGGTGATTTCAACGGCGATGGCATCGATGATTTCGTTGTGGACATAAAACACACGGACGAAGGCCGCAAGATATTCGTGATTTTTGGAAGAACGCAATGGCCGTCCTCGGCAGGCATAAATGAGCTCCTTCAGAATGGTGGGGGGTACTTGTTTCGAGGCCCGATCCCCGAGCTGAGGTACCCTACGGAGGCTCATGTCCTGGGAGACATGGATGGCGACTCGCTCAGCGAACTCGGTATATCGTTTGTCGCCAGAGAAGCAGGCGGCGTGCCGCAATACTTCTCGTGGGTTCTTTTTGGTGGGACTGTGTCTCAAGGGACGCAATTGGATCCGCAGGCTCCGCCGAATGGAGTTTGGCAACTGGAGGACTGCCTGATTTTCGGCGGTTGCAAGGATATGGACGGTGACGGCCTGAGCGAGCTTCTGGGCGGTTACATGACGAGCAGCGGCACCATCCGGGGCTACGTCGTTTGGGGAGCAACAAGAGAGGCTTTACTCCAGGTTCAAGGCCCTTCCGACATGAAAGCTCCCGCCGGCTCGCTGATTTCGGATTTGCCGTTTTCGGGCAGCGGCCCCCAGGCTCTTCTTGATCCAGGGGTAAGTTCTTTAAGAAGCGTCGGCGATTTTGACGGTGACGGGACTGAGGATGTCCTTGT
>CAZGYL010000547.1:0-4051 GCA_964529985.1 uncultured Planctomycetia bacterium
GTGCTTGAGCTTGAAGGCCGAAAGGTGGCTTTCACCGGAGACCTTATTTACGGCGAAGGAAAGCTTTTTGATCTTTACAGCCTGCAGGACGCAATCCCCGAGGCCGGCATAGGAGGCTACCACGGCTATGCAGCGCGTGCCGCTTCGGTGCTCTTGAGCCTGGAGAAGCTTAAGCGCCTGAACCCCCACTTGGTGATCCCCGCGCGCGGTCCTGTCATTCGGAACCCTCAAGCGGCTTTCTCCCTGCTTGCAGAGAGGCTGAAAAAACTCTTTCGCAATTACTTGTCAACCGATGCCCTCAGGTGGTACTTCGGCAAGGAACACGTAATGAAAAAGGCTGAGCGGATTTTGGGTCCGAAGGCCCCACTGCCTCTGCTTTCCGGTGCAGACCTCATTTGCGAGAAGCCGCCCGATTGGCTCATTCCGTTTGGAACAAGCCGGATCATTGTTTCCAAAAGCGGCGGGGCTTTTCTCTTGGATTGCGGAAGCCGTGCTGTTTTCTGTCAAATAGAGAAACTCAAGAAACAAGGAGTTTTGCGTGAGATAGAAGGGATTTACGTTACGCACTACCACGGAGATCACACAGGAAGTGTGGGAGAAGCTGCGGCGTGCTACAGGTGTCCTGTCTACGCGTGCAGGGAACAGAAGGATATCCTTGAGCACCCAAAAGCGTACCACATGCCGGCCATGACGCCCAATCCGATTCCCAACGTGATCGGCATGGAGAACGGCCGGAGGCTCAGGTGGCACGAATACACGTTCACGTTCTTTTACTTCCCCGGGCAAACCCTTTATCACGGAGCTCTGCTCGTTGAAAGCAAAGGAAAAGATTCGATTCTCTTTGTGGGCGACTCATTCACGCCGGGTGGAATCGATGACTACTGCCTGCTCAACCGGAATATCCTAAGCCCCGGTTGGGGATACCTGCGCTGCCTTGACCTGCTTGGGCGCTTGAAGCCGGCTCCTCTGCTTGTAAATGAGCATGTAGTGCAGCCGTTTCGCTTCTCGCCCGAACAGATAAAAGCCTACAAGCGCGCGCTTACAGACCGAATAGCGATCCTGCAGAAACTCCTTCCTTGGGAGGATGTGAATTTCGGCTTGGACGAACAGTGGGTGAGGTGCTACCCCTATGGCCTTGAGCTTGAGGCGGGAGGGAAAGCCGGGCTTGAGGTTGTTCTCTTGAACCATGCGGCCCAAAGCCGCCCGGTGCGCATCAAACCCCATGTCCCGGCTTCATGGGAGATCCAGCCGCCCGTTGTTTCGTTCTCCGCACCTCCGCTTGTGGAAACCCGCGCGCTTTTCACCCTGCACGTTGCGAAGGAAGCTAAGCCGGGCCTTTACGGTGTTACCTTTGATATAGATTTCGGCTCGGTTTCTCTACGCTGCTGGGGCGAGGCGCTTTTGGAGGTACGGAGGTAAAACCGCCTCTCTCTGCCGAAAACTGCAGCGCGCTTAGACAGGTCGCACGTTGTTTGCCCGCGGGCCCTTGGGGGATTCCTCAGGATCGAACGATACGGTTTGCCCTTCGTAGAGCTGATCGTATCCGTTGCCCACTACGGCGCTTCGGTGGAAGAAGTACTCTTTCCCGCCTTGCTCCGTACGAATAAAGCCGAACCCCCGATCTGTCTTCAGTTTTGCGATCTGACCTTGCATAACCGGTTCCTCCGGGGCACGACGGATCCGAGACAAAAACGCGAAACGGGACAGGAGTCCCGAATCCCGACGTGCCGAAAGAGGAGACTCCCGTCCCGTTTCGTTGCACCGTCAAGACTGGCGGGAGCGCCTTTCAAAGGGCGTTCCACAGGCAATGATTATACACCTTCTTAATCCTCCGATCTACTTGTCCGCGGCCGGCTTCCGGATTGCGCTCAGCGCCGGAGGCTCGAACCGGCGGGGGGATCAGCTACGCGCACGGTAACGCGGTCCTGCTGGAGTTTGACGGAAGCTTTCCTGCCGCCAGGCGCACGGACCCCCTTTATCGGCTGGGGAAACCGCACGGTGAGCCTCAAGAGAGGTTGCCCTTCATAAGCAAGCTCGCCTTCGGGGCCCAACGAACGCCAGGCGCAGAAGACTTTCGAAAGGCTGTGCAAAGCTACTGCTTCCCGCCTGCGCAAATAACTGCCGCACGCAACGAAGAGAGCTTTCAGAGCGGGTTTACCTGAGTTTTGATCTTCTGTGAGCGCAAGAAGGTAGGCGTCTGTTTCCCAGCCCGCGATCACGTTGCAGCTGTTTCTGTGCATTTTCCTTCCGTCAGCAAGCAGGTTCAGGTAAACGTAAGTTGTGGTGTTTCCACAGCTTATACTAAGCCCCAGCGCGTCTTTACCCTCCAGAGAGCGGATCTCGGGCACCGGCCTTCCGCCCTCAGGTGGCAAAGGAATGAGCGCCACTATGAACTTGAGTTGGCGCACTTTTTTCGGGTGGACAAACGAAAGGTAGGGGAGGACTTTATTGGGCTTGTGGTCTTCAAGGCCTTTTTCTTCCTGCAGCTTCAGGTCTTTGGGAAAAATCGGGACCACGCGCACCCTTGCTTGCCCGTTCCTAAGCTCAAGGAAGCCGGATTCCTTCACGCACGTGCCTGCGTAATGCAGGAGCCAGGAGAAAACACCGGGGCGGTCGGCACGCAGGTCGTCTACGATAACGATCACGCCGTTCAGCCACAGAAAGTGCCTGTAGTTTCTTGAGAAGAGCCAAGAGGTGGGACCTGTGGCATCGGCGAAAATGTACCTGACACCGGCACCCGCCAAGAACCTCGGAATCCTCCCTGAAATCGCGACCCCTCGATCGCCGTAGCCGCAGGCTTCAGGACGCTGTGCTTTTCCATCAAAAAGTACCACATTGTGAGCCCTGCTTGTGCGGTAATAGGTGGTGTACTCAGGCCTGCTGTAGGAGCAAGTGCCCGAATCGATCACAACGGGTTTGCCGCGGTGGAATAGTACGAAGGATCCAGCGTCGGCATGCGCGTGGTTCCAGCTGAAGCCGCTCTTAACGGCAAGCAATGTGGCATTGTCCTCCCAGGAGGAGCGCGCAACGGCCCAACCGATGTCCCGGTAGCACACTGAAAGCGGAAGGTCAGGCTTCAGAGGGGCACCCGCAAACAGGTCCCCGTAAAGCAGCGAAAGGCTGTCGGTGGGGTTCAGGCCCGCTTTCTGCAAGTACCATTTGTAACGAGGCTTCGATATGCCGTTTGCAATGAGCAGTTTGAGCGTGCCTCTGCCCGTGGAATTCAAGCTGCTGTCACCGAAATTCACAGAAAGCAGGCCCTCCGAAGTCGGGTATGAGGTATGAAGAAAGAAGTCTCCGACCTTATCCAACAGGGGCACGGCAGGCGGCGGCTTGCCGTAGGTGTTGCGGTAAGCGAGGGCGAAAAGCAGGTACTCTGAAAGTGCGTACTCAGCATAGGAAACGCTCTCGTAGAAAGCACCCAAGCGATCGAAGTTGGTGCTTTTGTGCTGGAGGGTGTTCCCGCGGTAGCTGAACCATTCGGGGAAGCTCGAAGCAACGGAGTTTGCCCAGTGTGCCGCTTCGGGTACTTCATCGATAAGGGCAAGCGCAGCGAAGCCTGCCATTGCAACACATACGCTCCACCAGTTGTGGCCCATTGAGTCCAGGGCATGAATCCGCTTCTCGGGCAGGAGCCAATCCTCAAGTGTCGGGAGGATTCCCAGGCGAACGAGCGCACGGGCCGCCTCCAGGCGTTCCTCCTCTGTGAGAATTTCCCAAATGCAATCGTAGGCAAGAGCGTAGCCGAAGCAGAAACGCGCGGTGTTCAGCTCGGAGTGCCACGGTGGATCCCAGTGAGCGTCTCCGGCCCACCTGCTGTAAGTGGCGTAATGGGCAAGGGCGCCCCGCAGTTTTTCCGCGTACTTCTTCTCGCCTGTAACGCGGTAAGCCAAGCCGAGCACTCTTGCCATTGTGCTCAGTTGGCTGCTCGGCCTTCCGTAGTTGCCGTGCTGGCCTCGGCCCGATTCAGCGTAGCTCTTGGGGACAAAACTCTCTTTGAGCAGCCTCCGGGCGTTTGAAAGAAAAGATTCCCAGGCTCGACCGACGGCAG
>CAZGYL010000548.1:0-4047 GCA_964529985.1 uncultured Planctomycetia bacterium
CGGCGTAGGGACGCTCGTACGACGGTCTTCGTGGCAGCCTACGCACCCGCGTGTCTCTCCCGGGCGTACGATCGTGCCGCTTCGCATTGACTGGATCATCATTCCGCGCTCGTCAAGAAGTTGAAAGTACACAAAGGTATCGGCCGGCACGGTGAAGTAAGCGCTGCCGTCCTCCTCAACCGGTACGGTCCCCAAGATGCGCTTGTTGTTGAAATCATTCCATGCCATTGCAGGAGCCTGCTGTCCGGTGCCCCCGTCCCAGGCCGGATTCGTCCAGAAGCGTTTTTCCGGGGATTCAACGACGCGAAGGTACTTCACCGTTCCGGGCGCCACGCGCTCCATACCGGTCCCTGTGTAAACGTTTACAACGTAGAAAGCGCCCTCCTTTTCAGCCAAGTCGACTCCAGACGGAATGACCGGCGGTCTGCGGCGCGGCCCCAGCGGCATTGGGTCGAAACAGCCCGGTTTCTCAACATATACGAGGATCTCGTTCCCGAAAGTATCGAGGAGATGGATCCCCATTTCTTCGCCGCGCCCTGTCATCCGTGCTGCAAGGAAGTAGCGATCCGAAAGCGGATACGGGTCCTCGTACTTGGGTTGGACCCGTTTGAACGTATCGTAGTTCCCTTTGCCCACAAGATTGATCGCTCCTGCCGGCCAGGTGCGCACTACCGGGGCGCGCCCGTCAAGCCCGCGGGCCGGATCCACGATCGCCAAAGCGCCCCAAGGCCGGTCATGGCAGGAAGTAAACGTAGCGATAAAAAGGCCGGTACCGGGAATCT
The DNA here is from genome assembly GCA_964529985.1 of uncultured Planctomycetia bacterium. Lineage (GTDB taxonomy): Bacteria > Planctomycetota > UBA8108 > UBA8890 > UBA8898 > CAZGYL01. The sequence goes on from CAZGYL010000548.1 coordinate 783, forward strand.
CCCGCGCATCGATCACCCCGCCCGGTGAATTCGTGTTGTTGCCCCAGAATACACTGTTGTTGGTCCCGTCGGGGAACGTCACCCATACGCCCTGCGCGTCCCCGAAATTGCGGTCAACGTACTCCCAGCGGTCGTAGATCACCCGCCCGTCTGAAAGCAGTGAAGCGTGCCCTTCGTGAAGCGTGCTGTGGCCTATCTGCTGGATGTTCGCCCCATCGCCGTCCATCACGAAAAGGTTTCCCATTATGTGCCTGTTGCACATGCAGTACTTCGGATCGCGGGTTGAGGTAAACAGAACGCGGCCGTCCGGCAGATAAATCGGGTCGATGTCGGAGATCCCCGAACCAAAGGTAAGTTGACGCAAGCGCCCGCTTTCAATCTCAAGCTCGTAAATATGGTAATCGTCCTGCGCGTTCCGCCGCATGGAGAAGAGGACTTTCCTGCCGTCGAAACTCACGTCCGGATCGCGCACCACACCTTCGGGAAGCTCAAGCAAGGTGCGCACGGCCCCTCCCGCCCCCAGGTCGATGGTCTTAAGAGCACCGCCTCCGGTGAAACTCCCGGCGTTGATCTCACCGGTTTGAAACATCGTCGCTGTGTTGTGGTGATCGCTCCGGTACTGCTTGCGTACCACAAACAGGATCGGCCTGCCGGAGACAAGGGGGTTGGCAAGAAGCGCTTCGCGCCTCAGAGCCTCAAGCTTCCTTTTCAATGCTTCGGCCCGCTCTCTTTTTGCGTGCGGGAACTCGGCGGCGAGTCGCTTCAAACGGGCCAAAAATTCACGTCCTTTGGGGTAGCGGTCCCCGAAGGTTCTCACCAGATCCTCCACCGCAGCACGCAGCGCTCCTAAAGCGGCTGGATCGGGCCCCCACCGGGTCTGTGCTCCCGCCTGCAGTCCCCTGGAACCTAAAGCACAAAAAGCAATCACAGCCGCAGGGGTCAGCATGACCGGCCGCCGCAGGCGCGGGCTGAGGCTCGAAAACGATCCTTGCACGCCGACTACCTCTTTTTTGAACCGCGTTTCAGAAGTTCGACAAGGGTGGGCCTTACCTTGCTGTAGGGCACGACCTCAGCTACACGATCAACCCCGTATCGGTCGCAAAGCTCAATGAATCGCGCTAAGGCAGGAAGCGCGCTCTTCAGTACCGAAGGCGGGACGGCATCCGGCGACCGCACGCCCCACAAAGGCTCGATCGCCAAACGGTAGGCCGCTATCGAAGCCTTCTCCACCCGGCGGCGCACCTCCTTGCTCTCAGCAAGCGACAAAGCTTCCTCGAAAAGCCGTATCGCTTTCGGCGCCAAAGATTGGTCGATTCCGTACTGTGAAGCCTTGCGCGCGAAACAATTTCTATGGAGGCCGCTGCGAAGCGCCGCGTCATGGATAAGATCAATGTAGCGCTTTATTGGGGGAGCGGCACGACCGTAGTGCAGGCTGAGGAACTCATTGATGACCGCCTCTCCGCTCAAGTTCGGGTTCCAAAGAAGGCGGCTTATCAGATAATTCCGCAATTCAGAGAACTCGGCTCCCACGGCGTTACCGGCTGCCTGCATGAAGATCCCCAGTGCATGGTTTGCAACGAAGAAGCGGATATTCTTTTCTATCACCCGCAGGTTGGGGCAAGGAAGAAGGTAATTGGAGAAGTTCGTGTTGTAGTTCCAAATGGAAATCTTCTTGCAGATTCTGCTCCAACCGCGCAGGTCCCGGCAGAAGGCGACATTGAGCGGGCAGTTCGGATCGTCTATCGGGTGAAGCAGGCAGCATTCGATGCTGCAAAGCTGGATCTGCACATTGGGTCTCGGCTTTAATGTACGCGGGGGCTTTCGGCTGTACCAGTAGCTTAATGTGCCCACATCGACATTTGGATAACGTTTGGCCACCTCATCGGCCACCGCGTTTACAAAAGTAAGGAGAGATCCCATCGGAGTTCCTTCCCGCTTGTCGATCGCCGCACACTTGGGGCACCGGCAGTAGTTGGCGTTGTCGTTTTGACTCACCGATACGTTTGTGCGTTCCGGGTGCTGCGCGATCTGCCGAAGTACGCCCTCCTTTACAATCTTAAGCACTTCCGGATTGGTAAGACACGGCTGCGTCTGCCGCCTGTCGGCAAGACGCCTGCCCCCGACAAGCGCAAAATATTCGGGATGCTCCTTGCCGTAACGCTCTTGAGGGATCAGGTAGTAAAAGCTGTGGTTGATGTTGATCATTCCGGTGCGCCCGCCGAGCTTCGGATCATTCGGCACGGTGTTGATCCGCAGACGCGCGGCGAACAGGGGATTGCGGTTCACCTCTCCGTAATAGCTCCAGCGCATCCTCAGGGGCGGGTGGTAAAAGCGGTCCACAGGCCCTACGACCCGCCACGGCCCCACGGGCGGGATGTGCGTGTGATCGGCCGTAAGAAACCGGACGCCGAGATAATCTTCCAAAAAAGTGTAAACACCGTAGAGAGTGCCGCGCGGCCGCCCTCCGGTGATTGCTACAAGGTCATCGCGGATAATGATCCTGAAATCTTCTTCTCCGAAGCCTTCGGTCGGGAAACCGACCGCGCTTGCCGAAAACGCCTTACCGCCTCCTATGAAAATATGCTTTCGGGGCCGGGCGCAGCGTTGCGTCCTGACTATAGGGAGTTTCAAACCGGAAGCTTTCAGGAAATGATCCCGGAACTCTTCAGCTGCAAACACCTCGCTTGGGATCGCTCCGGGATCAACCACGATGTCCCACGAGCCCAGGCGCGCAAGATCGACCCCGCGGGGCCCGGCTCCGGCGGCGCCTTGGGGCGCCCCGGCAACTGCAACGCATGCCATAGAAACCGCCAGGACTGTTGATCCCGCCGAAAACTTCATAGCACACCTCCTCAACGGTGAAAGGTCTTAACCGGAAAGCCCTCAAGGCAAAATGATCGTTCCCGGCCCTTCTGCAGGCTCCTCCTCCTCGTCCTCTTCTTCGTCCTCATAAGATCTAATCAAGCTGTCCAGCAGATCATGACCGCCGCCTTCAAGCTCCCTCGGAACCCTGAAGTCATGGTATATATTCTCAAGTTCTCTAAAGTAGCCGCCCCATGTTTCCTTATGAGCGACGTGTTCCCGCACAATCCCGGCAAGCGTCTTGAAGATCTCAACAGCGGACTCCTCGGACAAGAGCGCGTAGCTCAGCCGCATGAAAAAGCCGCTTTCAACGCCGTGGGCCAAAAGTACCGCAAGCAGATCCGTCCTGTCACCGGGCAAGATGACATCACCCAAAAGGCGGGAGGCTCTTTCGTAGGATTCG
>CAZGYL010000549.1:0-4046 GCA_964529985.1 uncultured Planctomycetia bacterium
ATGCGGGCACCCAGCGTCGAAAGGGTGTCTACGAATTACGCACGGTCATATAGAATCTGGTTCTCTTTCGTCGCTAAGACTGTGAAAGACCCATGTGGCATCTAAGCTTTCGCGCCACTGCCTCTCAGACAAGAGTCGTAAGGGTTTAGGTGAACTCGGACGCGAGCGGATTCGAACTTGAAAAGGAGTAGGGGCATGAAACGTATCGCTTTTCTTCTTCTCTTTCTTCTCGCCGCGCGCTCTTCCAGAGCTGACGGCGTACTTGCACGTGAAGGCAAGGGATACCTGGAGCGGCGCGGCGGATTGCTCGTACTTCACGTGAAAGGTTCGCCCTATGAAATGGGCTATCAGCACGGCAAGCTCTTGCGCTCTCATGTCCGAGCTCTCATGCGGGTCCTGCTTGACGAATTCGGCGGGCAGACCTTCAAGCTTTCTTCTTCCGGCCCTGAGGTGCGCGTGCGGGAATTCCTCCGCGTGCTGTTTCAAGCACAACGCCCTTTTTACCGCAAGCGTTTTATTCAAGAAATGAAGGGTCTTGCGGACGGCGCGGGCATCCCTTCAGAGCGCGTATTCGTGGCCAATCACCTCCCCGAACTATTCCACTGCAGCGGTTTCGCTCTAATAGGGCGGGCTACCGTAGGAGGAGAAGTCCTGCACGGCAGGGTCCTTGACTACATGACCGATGCCCACCTTCAGGATCACGCGGTTCTGATCGTAGCTGAGCCGGAGGGATTCAACGCTTTTGTCAATGTGGGATTCGCCGGTTTCATCGGCTCTGTGACCGGCATGAACGATCACCTCGTTGCAATCGGCGAAATGGGAGGAGGGGGCCAGCTCTTCTGGGCGGGGGAACCGATGGCTTTTCTCGTACGCCGCGTGCTTGAAGAGGCTGACTCGGTCGAGAAAGCCGTTTCGATATTCCGGTCGTCGCCGCGAACCTGCGAGTATTACTATGTCATTTCGGACGGCTTGCGGAAAAAAGCCGTCGGCTTGGCCACAACGTGGCAGGATATCTTCATTGTAAAACCCGGCTCCTACCACCCTTTGCTTCCCGAGCCTGTTCCGGATTGCGTGATTCTGTCCGCCGACGAGCGCTATCGCGAGCTTGTCAAGCGCATTCGCAAAAGCTACGGCTCATTCACTCCTAAGCTCGCCATAAGGCTTATGGACGCTCCGGTTGCCATGAAACACAACCTGCATAACGCGCTCATGGTCCCAAGGACAGGGGATCTATGGGCGGCCTACGCAGCGCCGGACGGATCGCCGGCCTGGAAACAAACTTACGTACACGTAAACCTTTTTGAGCTTTTGGGCCGAAAGCCACTCCCGGCCGGAACGGAAACAAGCACATGCACCAGGGCATCTACGACGGGGCCCGCTGAGTGAGTGCTTCAACTCTCGGAAGCGCTGATTTCCCACTCGAAGAGCTCGCAGCTTCGAGGAGGAAGCCGCCGCTTAAGCACTCCACCCTGCAGCCGGACCATTTCGTCTTTCCAGACCTCATAGAGTTCCCCGTCCGCCGGAAACAGCGCTCCCTGGCGTTCCGTAACCACGATCTCCTGCTCGGTTTCGCTCCAGTTGAAAAGTGCTAGGGTGACCGCACTTCCCTCCAGTCGCTGCCAAATCCGCGGCAGTGGCACGACTCCCAAATCAAGCGGCACGGCCGGCACCGTCCCCGCCCGAGTGAGGGTCTTGCGGAGAATCTCAAGGCCCTCGGCTTTAAGGCTGCCGGGACGATCACCCAGGGTCAAAATCCCCCCGCTTGTGATAATCCAAGTGGCCCAAAGCCTGGCTTCCTCGCGGCTCAGCATAGGGCCGGTTTCCGGTTCATATCGCCTGTAAGGACCAGCCGGACCTTCGCCCTGCCGCGAACCTTCCTCCGCAGCGGTCTCCGGGCCGCACACGATAAGCAGGCCGGGCTCATTGAGCCACGGGCCTCCGTGAAAATGAGATCTGTAGATTCCAGCGCGCGCGCAGCCCATGATCGTGCTGAAGTAAGGACCGGCGGGCGGTGCGACTGAAACAGCATCACAAAGCCCGGATACGCTGCCGAAAGGCACGTTTGAAGCCACCCAAAAAGCCGTCTCACCGATTGCGGCCCGCACAGCGGTCATTACCGCGCGGAGGCATTCCTGCAACGATCCATGCTTTCCCCTGTACCGGTAGAGCTTTGGATCAAGGGTCACCCCGCTGAAATCCGTCCAGACGTATCGGTAGCCCCATGAGGAAAGCCTCTGAAAGGTGTGGTACACAAAATCGCGCACTTCGGGAAGCGTATAATCAAGCTGCGCGATTTCTTCTTCCTCGCCCGTTTTACCCGCCGGCTTAAGGAGCCACTCAGGGTGTGTTTCTGCAAGCGAGCTTTTGCGCGCAGCCTGAAGCGGCGCCACCCATACGCCGGGACTGAAGCCCGCGTCGTTTATCCGGCCGGCCAGAGTGTCCATCAGGCTGGGGAACCGCTCGTTCGGCTCCCAGTCTCCTTCAGCGCGTTGCCAGCCTCTCCCCACAACAACGTACCTGACATTGTCGCGCAACCAGGGCGTCTCCTTGAGGAACTCCAAATTGTCCATTATGTCGCTTTCCGGAAGCCCTGTTGCGTACCATTGGCTAGAGGTCCAGGCATGGTAGGCCGCTGCTTCAACAGCACGACGCCGGCCTCGCTGGAACGCCGCATAAGAACGCAGAAGCTCAGCAAGGTTCTCTCCTGCTCCCAGAAGAAGCAGATCCGTCTCAAAGGAACCGTGCGCGGGAATCTCCCCGTTCACTTCAGCGACCACTTGAAGCCGGTCGCGTTCGACCGCGTAACGCAGGACGCTGCGTCCTCCAAGCAGGGAGCCCACCACGAGGGCGTTCCCGCCGGGCACGAAAAGAGCTGTGACGTATTGACCTACATCGACCTCCAGCTCATCTTCCGCCTTCCCGCCGCTCAGAGCATGCAAACCGGCGTATCCGCCGCTCAGACCGCTGTCAACAAGCATATAAGGCTTGGGAGCCGAGCCTATCGGTCCGATCTTGCGCAAGGGGACCCCAAGCAGGGTTACTCTCTGAAGGGAGATAACCGCGCGTTGGAGGTTGCGGATTTCAACGCAAAGCCCCACCCATGGACCTTCAGCCGGAAGAACGGCGTTCAACGTGATCGCAAGCCCGGCCTGTTCCGTGGTCGCGCTAACCCGCACACCGCCCCCCGGCATGTAATCGTTGGGTACCGGGTGGGTCAACTGAACCCCCCTTAACGGGAATATTCCGCGCCCGCTCTCGAGCTTCACCTCGAGGCGCGAACCGGACAGCCGAACCCGTCCCAATCTAAGGTTCAAGGCGCCGCTTGCGCTGATGCTGACGGCCTTCTTACCCAGACGGTAGACGTTTTTCGCCATACGTGTCGCTCCTTTACCGGAGATCCCTGGAACGCTTCGGGGATTTTATCCATAAAACCGCTGGAATAAAAGCTGGAAAAAGCCCCCTGGACTTTCTCAAGCGCTTCGCCTCTTGCTCAGAATCACGCGGACCGCTTCAGCGAATCCCGCCCCGCCGTCCGCGGACGTGATATAGGCGGGCAGCGCTTTCATAAGACCGGTGAAGCGCCGCAAACCGGCCACCGCCACACTGTAGGGAAGGAAGCCGAAAAGAGGCTCATCATTAGGAGAATCCCCCACGAAAAGGATTTGTCGCGCCGCGGACCGTAGATCCATGTCAAGCTCTTTATCAAGGTACAGCTTCACGCCGCTGAGCTTGTCGAAATCACCGAACCAGGCGTTCACATGAATGGAGCTTATTTTCGCTTTTGCCCCCTGATTCTCAAAAAGTTCCTTTATCTTGCGCGCCACCTCAAGGGGAAAGGGACCGACATCTTCGGCGAAATCTATCGCCACGTCGAACCGCCGGAAGGGCTGATCCGCAGCTACGGCGCACCCCGGAAACTCCCGCAGAACACTTTCCGCGATCTGGAAAAGTTTCTTGCGCATGCGTTCGGCCTCCTGCGGTCCGTAAGCGAACCGGCGGTGCATGACTCCGCCTGCGTAACGGAATATGAGAGCTCCGTTCTCCCC
>CAZGYL010000550.1:0-4041 GCA_964529985.1 uncultured Planctomycetia bacterium
GCATGCCATAAGAGTACCGAAAAGAAACCTTTTGACCTCCGGGAGGCGCTCAAGGCAATAGCCCACCCTACCGAACTTCCGCCGGAAACCGCCGAGGTCGTGTACAAAACTCCGCTCAACTTGGCGCTCTCGCCTGATGCCAGCCAGCTTTATGTCGCTTGCGAGGCCTCGGATTCTGTCATCGCGGTCGACGTGAAATCACGTCGCAGGGTGGCTGAGATACCTGTCGGCCGCAAGCCTGCGCATGTTACGTTCAGCCCCGATGGTGCCACTGCATTTGTAAGCAACAGGCTTGACGACACTGTATCGGTCATAAACACGATGGCCAGGAAGGTGGTTGCTACGATAAAGGTGGGTGACGAACCGCACGGTGTGCTTACCGATCCTGAGGGCAGGTATCTCTACGTGCTCAATACGCTCGAGGACAGTATATCGGTCGTTGACATTGCGAAAAAGACAGAAATCAGGCGTCTTGCAGCCGGCCGAAGGCCATGGTCTCTTGCGCTCGCACCCGACGGTAAACACATATACGTGACCAATGCTTTGTCGCATTTCGTTCCTTTCAGAAAGCCCCCGCTTTCAGAAGTCACCGTTATAGAAACAAAGCGCGGCATCGTCGTCGACAGGTTGAAGGTGCCCGCGGCGAACATGATGCTTGGAATAGCCTGGCACCCGAAAGGCCTTTTCGCCCTGGCCACCCTAAACCGCACGAAGAACCTGGTTCCGATGACCCGGCTCCTGCAAGGTTGGACCATAACAAACGGCCTTGCGGTCCTATGGCCGGACGGACGGGTCAACCAAGTGCTGCTTGACGAACCGAGCATATGCTTCCCCGACGCCTCGGACGTAGCTTTCACGCCGGACGGCAAGTACGCGCTTGTAACAAGCTCCGGCTCGAATCGCGTCGCTGTCGTCGAGGTCGAGAAGTTGCGTTCGATCATCTCCAAAGCTTCCGCGTACGAGCGCAAGCACATTCTGCCGAATCACCTCGGCATTCCCACGGAATTCGTGCTTACCTACCTGGAGACCGGATTCAGCCCGAGAGGAATTGTTGTTACTCCGGACGGCCGGACGGCTTTTGTCGCCAATGCTCTCGATGACACGCTTACTGTGATCGACATAGATTCGCTTCAGGTTGCAGGTACCGTGGATTTGGGAGGACCTAAAGTAATCACTAAGGCGCGCTTCGGCGAACGGGTTTTTCACAGCGCGCAGGTGTGCTTCCACAGGCAGTTTTCGTGTCACACCTGCCATCCGGACGGACATGTCGACGGCCTTACTTACGATATAGAACCCGACGGTATCGGAGTGGATCCGGTCGACAACAGGACACTGCGCGGGATTCTGGATACGGCCCCTTTCAAGTGGACAGGGAAGAATCCCAGCCTGCGCCGGCAATGCGGAGCCAGGCTTGCGGTTTTCTTTACCAGAATCCAGCCGTTCACCCCCGAGCAGATCGAAGCTCTCGAATACTATATATGCACGATCCCCCGCCCCCCGAACCGCTACCGCCCGCTTGGGGCGCCTCTGACCGAAGCACAACGCCGCGGTAAAGTGATTTTCGAACGCACCAGGACGAACGACGGGAGGATCATTCCCAAAGAGAACCGCTGCATAACCTGCCACTTCCCACCGCTTTACACAAACCGGCGCAAGTCGGACGTGGGAACGAAGATGTGGCTTGACCGGGACGGCAACTTCGATGTACCCCATCTCAATAACATTTATGACAGCGCGCCTTATTTGCATAATGGAATCGCACCTACGCTTGAGGAGATTTGGACGCGGTACAACCCGTATGATCAGCACGGTGTTACAAACGACCTGACAAAGGACCAGCTAAACGATCTTATCGAGTATCTGAAAACGCTGTGAGGTAAAAAACATGGTGTCGATAAGCCTTGTAGCTGTGCTTCTCTCGGCGGCACCCGCACCCGCAGGCGATTCGCAGTCCGGTGCGGTACCTGCGGCGGTCCATACGGATCTTCCTTACGTTTATACGGAGTGGGAGCACTTCACGAAAAAAGACGGCCTGCCGAACGATCATATCTTTGCCGTCGAAGTGCAGGGGCCTTACGTATGGATCGGAACCGAAGACGGACTTGCCAGACTTGATAAGCGCGACAAATCAATAAAGGTTTGGAAAGAAAAAGACGGTCTTCCCTGGCGGGTCGTCTCCTCTTTGGCCGCCGATCCGAATACCGGCGACTTGTGGATCGGTCTTTTCGGCGGCGGTCTTGCGCGCCTGAGCGGTGGGCGCTTCGACCATTGGAATCAGTTCAACAGCGGCCTTGTAAACGACGTAGTTTACGGAGTCGCGGTGGAGCACAACAACGTATGGGTTGCGACGACCGCAGGCGCAAGCAGGCTTAACACCATTACGGGGGAATGGACTATCTTCAATGAGAAAAACGCCCCCATGGAGGAGATTTGGAACTACGGAGTCTGCTACAACGACAACAAGGTCTATCTGGGTGTCTGGGGAAGCGGCGTACTCGAATACGATGTCCCCACGGGCAGGTGGAAAGATTACCTGGACCCGGACGGAGAGATGGAAATCGACCTGTACCGTGACGACGGCATAATTCATGTTATTACGACGTCGGTTTCCTATGTCCAAGGGATCCTTTGGGTAAGCACTTACTTCGGCGCTTCGCGCTACGACGGGCGCTACTGGCGGGGTTATTACGCCGACGAATGCGGCCTGCCGAGCGATTTCATAAACGCGGTCGCCGGCCGGAGTGCTCGTGAGGCATGGTTCGGCACGGATAAGGGCCTTGGAGTGCTTGCCGATTTTTCAAGCAATACCTGGGTCACGTATACCCGCGACGGCGCCAAGCTGAGCGGCAAAGCTGTAGTGAGTCGGGATACGACGGTTCTTGAAACCATTCCTCTCAAGATATCCATCCCGCATAACTACTGCCTCTGGGTTGAGTTCGACGGCCCGGATGTTTGGATCGGCACTTCGAAAGGGCTCGGCCACGGGATCGGGCGTGGTTATTACCCCGGCCTTCGAAAACGCCCGCGTACGGTCGCAATACTCAGCCGAAGTCGAGATTCAAAGGGAGGGGCGAAATGAGTACCGCAGCAGTTGCGTTTTTCTGCCTGATAGGGCTGGGAGCTTCGGAAAGCCCGCGGGATTCCGCCGTTCAGGGGCCGGAGCTGCCGCCTGTTCCCGTAGGAGCCTCAACGCTTGAGGTCCTCCGTAAGCTCAGGAACGTGAACCCATACGAGGTTCCGGATCTGGGGTTGAGGGAAGACTCGACTTACGCCAAAACAGAACCGGATCTTGTGCCTTACAGGCACATACGTCCCTACAAGCAGTATTTTCTCAAGCAGCTCGAGTACACCGGACCGGGAAGAGCATACCGCGAGCCGGAGAATCTCAAGACAGTCAAGATAGGCTTTATAGGCCCCATTGTCCCGACGGTGTCGGTGGCCACGGGCGGCAAGAGCCACGAAGAGCCTCTCGGAATCAAGATGCTCCAGGGCGCGCGTCTTGCTCTTGAGGAAGCGAACGCCCGCGGAGGATATCTCAGGCGGCGCATTCCCTTTGAGCTTGTTGTGCGAAACGACAACGGCCTTTGGGGCGCTTCAGGGAATGAGATTATACACCTGGCTTACCGGGAGAAAGTCTGGGCGATTTTGGGCACGATCGACGGTGCGAACAGCCATATCGCGATCAGGGTGGCCCTTAAAGCGGAAATCCCGATGATGAACAGCGGAGATACCGATCCCACGTTCATCGAAACAAACATTCCTTGGGTTTTCCGCTGCATAGGCGATGACCGGCAGATGGGCTACCTGCTTGTTGACTATCTGTACCGAAAGGCCGGCTTCCGCCGCGTGGGTATAATCCGATCAAGCAACCGATACGGCCGGTTCGGTGTCCGCGAGATCAAGGACGGAAGCCGCCGTCTGGGGCGCCCGATTGTAGTTGAGATGGCCTACGAGCTTGGGCTTCGCGATTTCTCTCTGCACCTTGACAGGCTTGCCGAGGCAAAGATCGACGCCGTGGTTCACTGGGGCGACGCTCCCGAG
>CAZGYL010000551.1:0-4040 GCA_964529985.1 uncultured Planctomycetia bacterium
CGGTGTGTATTCTAAAAGACCTATGAAACTGTATGAATACCAGGCAAAGGAGCTTTTCCGGCGGTGCGGACTTCCTGTCCCGCGCAGCTGCGTTGTGAAAAGCCCGGAGGAGGTGCCTCAAGCCGTCAAGAGCTTGGGAGGGCCTCCGGTTGTGGTGAAGGCCCAGGTACTTGTGGGCGGAAGGGGCAAGGCGGGAGGCGTGAGAGTCGCTCGTACGGAAGAAGAGGCGACTCGGATCGCGCGGGCGCTCCTTGGGTCAGTGCTTCAGACACACCAAGGCAGTGAGCAAGTAGTAGATTCCTTGCTGCTTGAGGAAGCGGTTCCGATCGGCCGCGAGCTTTATTGGGCATGTCTTGTCGACAGGGACAGAGCCCGCGCGGTACTGCTTGCTTCGCCTGAGGGAGGAGTGGAGATTGAAGAGCTCGCACGGCATAAGCCCGAAGCGATTTTCAAGCGCCCCTTCGATCCTGATGAGGGGCTGAGAGGCGATCTTGCAGCTGAGCTGGCCCGATTCCTGCAAATCGAAGATCCGTCCCGATTTGAAAGCTTCGCGAAAAAGGCGGTCGAAGTCTTCGTTAAATCCGACCTTCTTCTCCTTGAAATAAACCCTCTTGCAGAGGGGCCGGACGGCTCGCTCTTCGCCCTTGATGCGAAAGTCATAGCCGACCAGAACGCCGCATTCCGGCAAGACTGGCTTCCACCGCCGGCGACCTCTTCTCCGCTTGAGCGGCAGGCTCTCTCAGCAGGGCTTTCCTGGGTGGACCTGGGCGGTGACGTAGCATGCCTCGTCAACGGAGCCGGTCTTGCAATGGCCACAGCGGATGCAATCCACTTCGCAGGCGGAAAACCGGCTAACTTTCTTGACATAGGAGGCGCCGCGGATAAGGAGCGCATGGAAACGGCCTTCAGGCTCCTGCTGAGTAATACAAAGGTCAAGTCTGTGCTTGTTAATGTCTTCGGCGGGATCGTGCGCTGCGATCTCGTCGCCCGCGCGCTTGTAGACACACTGAGGGAATTCCCCGAAGTGCCGCCGATTGTGGTGCGACTGGAAGGGACTGCGATTGAAGAGGCCCGCGCTGTACTTAAGGGCACCCCCGGTCTCCATGTAGCTGAAAGCTTTGATCAAGCGGCGCGTCTTGCAGTCGATTTTGCTTCGGGGAGGAATCCGAATGGCGGTTCTCCTGACTGAACGCAACCGCGTTCTCTGCCAAGGTATAACAGGTAAGGCCGGAGCGTTCCACACCCGGCATTGCATTGAGTACGGCACGAATGTGGTAGCCGGAGTCACGCCGGGCAAAGGCGGGCTTAAGTTCGACGACAAGATCCCTGTTTTTGACACGGTCAAAGAGGCCGTCGCCGAAACAGGCGCAGACACTTCCATGATTTTCGTGCCCGCCCGTTTCGCTTTGGCCGCGATAATGGAAGCCATCGACGCAGGGCTCGCCCTTGTTGTGGTGATAACGGAAGGTATCCCGGTTCACGACATGCTCCGGGTGAAACGCGCGCTTTCAAGATCCAAGACAACGCTCATAGGGCCGAATTGTCCGGGTATCATATCTCCCGGCAAATCGAAGGTGGGAATCATGCCGGGCTATATTCACCGGCCGGGCTCTGTGGGCGTCATTTCAAGAAGCGGCACCCTTACTTACGAAGCGGTTTGGCAGATAACCAACCTGGGCTTGGGGCAGTCAACGTGCATAGGGCTCGGCGGCGATCCCATCACAGGGACCACAATGGTCGAGGCCATGCAGCTTTTCGCGCAGGACGAACAGACGGAAGCCGTGCTTCTCATTGGTGAGATAGGCGGGGGCGCGGAGCAGGAAGCGGCCCGGCTTATCCGAAACGGTTACCCCAAACCTGTGGCCGCGTACATAGCTGGAGTCACCGCGCCTCCCGGTAAACGAATGGGGCATGCAGGCGCCATAGTCGGGTCCGCGGAAGAGACCGCTGAAGCCAAGATCGCCGTTCTCAAAGATGCAGGTGCGCACGTGTGCAGGCGACCCGGCGAAATCGGCACCGCTGTCATGGAGGCTCTTACGGCCGCCAGAGGCGGCCGCCGGCCGTAAAGAGAAAAAGGGCCCCGGCCGTAAAGCTCAGCGTTTCGATATTATCTCGCTGAGCCGCTTTCGCAGTTTGGCAAGTATCTGGCGGTGTTCCCGTGCCACGTTTTTTTGTTCCCCGATATCTTTTTTCAGGTCATAAAGCTCCTCACCTCTTTTTCCTTTCCTTCGAATGTACTTCCACGGCCCCCACCGTACGGCGAGCGTCCGCCCGGATTCCTCAAGCAGATACTCCCGTCCCTGCGGATCTTTTCCCAGCAGAGCGCCAAGCACATTCCGGCTGTCAGGAGCCTGGTCCCCCTCCAGTTTGATCCCCAGCAATTCGGCGAACGAGGCAATGAAGTCAATGTGGCTTACGAGCGCTTCCGACCTGCCGGGCCGAATGCGTCCCGGCCATCTTACAATGAGGGGCACTCGGGTGCCGCCCTCGTAGATCTGATACTTGCCTCCCCTGTAAGGTCCGGACGCGTCATGGCCTCTGTCAACTTCCCGCGTGAAAGTGCGCACCGTTGTGCCGTCCTTGTAGCCGTCGTCATAAACCGGCCCGTTGTCGCTGCTGAAAATCACAATGGTGTTTTCCGAAACGCCTTCGTGCTTGAGCATTCGGAGAATCTCGCCCACCGCCCAGTCCAGTTCCACCATTGAATCTCCCCGGTACGTGAGGCGCGACTTTCCACGGAAACGCGGGTTCGGTGTGCGCGGCACGTGAATATTCTGCGGCGCGAAGTAAAGGAAAAAAGGTCTGTCCCTGTCGCGGCAGACAAGCCACTTTCTCGCACGGGATACGAACTCCTCCGTCATCGTTTCATCATTCCAGAGCGCCGACTTGCCGCCCCACTGGTAGCCGATACGTCCGATTCCGTTGATGACCGAATTGTTGTGCCCGTGGCTGCTCGCGTAGTATGTCATCGCCTCGGGATTTTTCCTCCCGTCCGGGTAAACCGTGCATTTCACTCCTGGCGGCTTTCTGCCGACAAAGAGCGGATCTTTCGGATCAAGATTCACCACCCGGTGGTTTTCAACATAGACGCAAGGCACGCGGTCGTTCGTGTAGGGGAGCAAGAAGGCGTAGTCAAAGCCCACTTCCAAGGGGCCCGGCTTGATAAGCCCGTTCCAATCAAGCGGAACCCCGGGTTCGCCGAGCCCCAAGTGCCATTTCCCGATCACCGCCGTCTGATATCCGGCCTTCTTGAAAAGCTGCGGGAGGGTGAACATCGCGCGCGTTATCTTAAGCGGCGCGTTCGGCGGCAGAATACGGACACCGTGACGGAAAGCGTAGATACCGGTCAAGAGAGAAAAGCGTGATGGGGTGCACGTAGAGGCTGTGCAATGAGCGTCGGTAAAAACCAGCGCCTCCCCGGCTAAGCGGTCCAAATTAGGTGTAGGAATCAATTTCGCTCCGTAGGCACCTACGTCGCCGTAGCCTACATCATCTGCATAAATAATGACGACGTTGGGGCGGACGGCGCCGGGAGCGCCAAGCGCTGAGCGGCCGAGAAGCGCAAAAGCAACCACACAAGACAAGAGGCTGACGCATTCGGACCGACGCAAACTCCGTTTCATCAGAATCCTCCTTAGGCTCTCAACCCGCCTGCCCCCCACGCGGCCGTGGCTATGCATTGTAAATCCCCAAACCCGGTTCGGTATAGTACATAGCCCATACCTCCGGGTACCGGGCTTTTCCGAATTCCATCGATTCGGAACGAGCGCGGACGTTTTGTGTCATTGCACCGACCGATTCCTTTGCGGGAGACATCATTGCGGGAGCACGCGATGAGCGCTCAGCTCGCGCCGTTCCCCTTTGCAGTTTCCGCTTGCTTTCTTTTCATCCTGAAGAACAAAGGTTCGGAACCCCATACCCAATACGGTTTGCTGGTTTTGGGTGTAAGCTCAGGGTGGGACGAATAGGGCATGGTGATCACATCGTCAAGTTTGGCCCGCGTCTGGATGAGCAAAGCAGCGGTTTCAACAAATCCCGCC
>CAZGYL010000552.1:0-4039 GCA_964529985.1 uncultured Planctomycetia bacterium
AGCGGGAAGCGGAAGCAGCCTACGCGCGCCGGTCTCCCCGGGAGGCCTCACCGCACCACAGCCGAGCGATAGAAGCTCTGAGAGCGGTGCGCGCACTTTTCCCGCTCGTGGTGCAAGCCTTGGTGAAGGAAGGAATCGAGACGCAGGAGGCGGTGCTGGCTGCAACCGAGGATCTTGACAGTGCCGGCGAACGGGGACGGACCTCATCAAAGGGAACACAAGCCGGTTCCTTTATCCTCGAGCTTCTCTCAGACAATGTGCTCAAGCCGATCGCCCGCCTGCTTTCACCCCAAATGCGGCGTACCGTGCAGGAGTTGCGCGAGGAGGAAGAGGAGGTCGCCTGGATAGGCGGTGTCCTGTCGCAAGCTACGGTCCAAATACCCGAGAGCGCAAGCGGCCCTCAGGCTCAGAAGCCCCAAGCCGGCAAGGAAAACGCCGAGGCGAAGAAGATTGCAGAGACGATCAGGCGCGAGGGAGGCGTTTGCCGCAAAGCTGCACAAGAAGCCGCCGATCTCCTGAAGAAAGCGGCTCTTACCGCGGCTTTGAAACCTCAGAAAGAGGCGCTGAATGCGTTGAAGAAGATCGCTGAACTTTTCCCCAAGCCGCCCAAGAGCCTTGAAGAGCGCCTCAGGGAGCTCATTGAGAGGCAGCAGAAAGCGCAAGACGCTGCAGAAGGCCTCAGGAGCTTGGCCGAGCAGGCTCCGGCCGCAAAGGAGCTTGCAGGATCACAGCGGACCGACGGCAAGGAGGCCGAGAAGATCGCCAAGGAGCTTGAGGCCCGCCGTCAAGAAAAAGCACTCAAGGCGGCTGATAAGGTCAAAGAAGGAGCCGAGCATATTTACGCTTCAGCCGAAGCGCTTGAAAGGGTGAAAGCGCAGGCTGCAGTCGATTCCATCGAAGAGGCGGTCAAGGCGTTGCGCGAAGCGCTTGCCCTTCTCACAGGGAAGCAGGGCCGGCAGCAGCAGGCGGAGAAAGAGCGAAGCGGGCGGCAGGAAAAGAAGGGAAAGGGCGAGCGGAAGCAAAAGAAAAAGAAACAAAAGACCAGCTATACTCTCACACCCCGCCTTGCGCGGCTTAAGCGGGAGGAAATGGACAGGCGCCGCAGGGAGCAGGAGGCGAGGCTTCTTGTTGCTCCTTCGGAGATCGTGGTGGATAAAGACTGGTGATGGGAAGTAAAGGAAAACTCTCACCCATTGGAAGGAAAAGCAGGCAGAGGTTCCTGCTTTCGGGCGTCGCAGCCCTCGTTTGGAGTGCTGCGGCTTCCCCTGTCCTCGGTGCCGGGAGCCGGATTGAAATCGGACTTTCTCGAAACATAAGCTACGGCGAGCCTGTCATTCTCACCGTGCGCATTGTAAACCCCGAAGAAGAAGGACTCAGGCCGAGCCTCCCTCCTGTTAAAGGCTTGCGCATTGAAGGGCCTTTTTACGGGGGAACCGAGCAGCGTACGGTTATTGTGAACGGTAGGACGGAGTCGAGCTACTCGCTGCGCTACCAGTATCGGATTTCGCCTCTCGGGGGCTCGGTAGGGCGGTTCACAATAGGACCCGTCACTGTGAAGAGGAGCGGTAAGCCTCCACTTCGAAGCGCAACCGTTACTTTGCTTGTCGCGCGCAAGCCCGGTCTTGCCCTTCGTTTTACCTGCGAGCTTTCTCGGACCGAAGGGGAGGTGGGGGAGCCTTTCCGCGTGGTTTACAAGGTGTGCTACCCTGCGGATTCCCTGGGAAGCGGTTTCAGACTGCCCAGGCTGCCCATCCTCGAGCTTCCGGGGGTGAAGGTTAAGCCTGTTCCCGTCTTTCCGGGGCGGCCTGTAGACCGCGCAGACTACGGTAACACATACCTGCTTGTGCAGGATGATGTTGTCAACACCGAAAGCGGAGAAGCTCTCCAGGCCCTTTGCTTCGCCTTTGAGGTGACCCCTCTTCGGGTGGGCAACCTCGTGATCCCCCCGGCTGTGGTTGAAGCTGACCTTAAGACAGGTAGGTTTCGGATACAACGGGATCTTTTGGGTTATCCGGTCGGGCGCGTGCCTGAGGTCCGCACGTTCCGAGCCGAGACGAAAGAGAAAACCTACAAGGTGAAACCGCTGCCCGTTCAGGGGCGGCCGCCGGGGTTTACCGGAGCTGTAGGAAGGTTCTCCATAGAGGTGACAACAGACGACCGTGAGGTGAACACGTTCGATCCCATTCGCCTTACCGTAACGATCCGCGGCGAGGGGCTTCTTGAGGAAGTCACTCTACCTGCCTGGGGCGAACTTCCGTGGCTTACGGAAAACTTTGAGGTCGCCCGTGAGGTGGATCCCGGAACTTTGAAAGGCGGCGCAAAGGTTTTTCACCAGACGATTCGGCCGCTTAAGCCCGGGATCACCGCGATTCCAGCTTTGCCGTTTCCGTACTACGACCCCTGGCGGAAGCAATATGCGGTTGCTCACTCAAAGCCGATTCCGATCGTCGTGCGGCAGGTGCAGACTGTTTCGGCGAAAGAGGCTTACAGGAAAGAACCCGCGGGAAAAGCCCCCGTAGAGGCCGTCAAACCGAAGGAGCCTGCAATTGTAGCGACGGAAGGGGTAAGCGCGAACTTCCTGCGGATCGGTCCTGTTACGGGTTACATAAACCCCCGGAGGCTTCTTGGGAGCTGGGTTTTCAGGCTCGCTGCGTTCTTCCCGCCTTTGCTTTTTGCAGGTTTCTTCTTGGCACTGAAACTTTCGCGGCGCGACCCGGCCCTGCAGGCTCGACGCACGGCGCTGAAAAAGGCGATTAGGGCGGTTCAGCAGGCCGGCGGAGACATTGAGGCGCTTGCCGAAGCGTATCAAGGTTACTTTCGGGATAAGTTCGGGCTTCCTCCGGGTGAACTCACACCTGACCAGCTGGCCGGAGCACTTGCGGCAAGAGGGGTGGACGCGGATCTTACCGCCAGAGCGCGCGGTCACTTGGAGGTCCTGCTTGCAGCCCGCTTCGGCGGAGGTTCGGGCGGGGTGGAGCAGGAGCGGCTCTCGGAACGCACTCTTGCACTGCTCAGGGAGGTTGAGAAGTGTGCTTCTTAGCGGGGCTTGTACTTTTTGCAGCTGCTTCCACCTCAGGGAGCCGGGCCGAGGCTCTGTTTGAGCAGGGGCTCCGGGCCTTTGAGGAAGCTGTGGCCTACCGCAAGGAGCACCCTGCGGATCGCGCTGAAGTGGTGCGACGCTTCAAGCGGGCAGCTGAGCTTTTCGTTGAGGCGTGGAAAGCAGGCGCGGTTTCAACGAATGTCTTTACCAACGCCGGCAACAGTTTTTACTTCGCCGGAGACACAGGTGAAGCGGTGCTTTTCTGGCGCAGGGCGCTTGCCGTTGATCCGGGAAACGAAAGGGCCTGGGAAGGGCTTCAGACCGTACGGAGGAATCTCCCTTTCAGGCGCCGGAGTTGGTCCTCCGAGAACCTGGCCTCCGTCTTGTTTATGTGGGGCGATCCGAGGTCCTTCCTTTGGCGCTATCGGATCTTTCTGGTCTTGTTTCCGGCCGCATGGCTTTTCTTCACGGTTGAACTTGCCCGCAAGAGGTGGCGCTGGGTGAAGATTTTTCTTATTCCCGTGCTCCCGCTGGCGCTTGTTGCGGCGGCGCTGGGATACCTCTTCAGGCTTGCACGGCCTTACGCGGTAATGGGGGGCTTTTGCTTGATCCCCGCAGTGATCCTGCTCGGATCCCTTCTCTTTGAGGCCCATTCCAATGAAAGGAACCAGGAAGCTGTGATCCTTGTTGAGGTCCAGGGGCGACGCGGAGACGGCCCGCTTTACTCCCCTTCGCATTCACGGCCTTTCCCGCCGGGAACCGAGGTGAAGATTTTGGAGGAACACAAAACGCGGGAAGGAAGTTGGCTTCACGTGGCCCTGCCGGACGGAAGCAAGTCGTGGGTGCCGGCTGAGACCGTGGAGCGCGTGCTTGTTGATCCCCCCGAGGACCACGCTTGACACCATACGTTTGCGCTTGGGGCTTCGGCGCGCAGTCACCTTTATATGGTTGAGCGTAACAGCCCTCCCGGTTATGCTTCAACACCGGTTGCAGGCCCAT
>CAZGYL010000553.1:0-4036 GCA_964529985.1 uncultured Planctomycetia bacterium
GGGGGTTATCAAGAGACAGCCGGAAGCCGAGCAGTCCGAGTTCACCTGAACGCTTTCGACTCTTGTCTGAGAGGCGCTGGGCCGAAACCCTACGTACGACATTGGTCTTTCGCAGTCTTGACCACGAACGAGAACAAGATTCTACGAATCATGCACGCCCATATAGGCTCTGGTACACGAGGGCGGTTCTGTTTAGAATCGGATCTGTGTACCGGGAGTTTGTTCGACGTGGAAAGGAAAGGTGGATCTCATGCGACGACGAACGGTTTTTCCCAGGTGTCCGTTGGAGGATCGTCCCAGCAGGCGTGCTTTGCTTAAAAGTGCTTGTGCGGCTTGTGCTGCGCTTGCAACTTGCGGTTTTTCGAGAGCAGCCGGGGGAGTCAAGAAAAAGCGGCTGGTTCGAGTTCTTTATTCCCTGCATGCCGTAAAGCAGCCGCGTCCGGATTGGCCTAACATCGGCTTTGACTTCGCCCCGGTTATGAAACGGTACACGGAGGCGCTCAAGCGCGGTTGCCCCGGTTTCGAAATCATAACCGCAATGGCCCGCGGCCCCCAAGACGCCGAAAAGATCGTTAAAGAGGATCAGGAAAGGGGGGTAGACCTTTACGTTGTATTCCAGATGAATTGCTGGAACCGCGTTGTCCAGACCGCTGCGGCGACCGGCAAGCCGGTCCTGTACGTTGACTTCCTGTTTGCGGGAAGCGGCGGATTCCTTGTGTACACGGCGCAGTTTCTCAGGCGGAATACGCGCAATGTGGCTTTTATTTCCTCTTCGCGGATCGAGGATGTAGTTGATGCGGTACGGTGCTTTGAGCGCGCGGGTACACCGGAGGCTTTCGTTGCGGCTGTCGCAGAATTGCGAAAGAAGCGCACCCCGCCTTTTCGTGCTCAATCGGTTATGCCTGACCGGGTCGAGACGATAAGCGCCAAAGAGTGCCTGGAGAGGTTGCGCGAAATAAAGATTCTTGCTGTAGGTGGGGGATGGCCGGGGATCATTCCGGCTCTCAAGAAGGAGCTCGGAATCACTGTGGTCTCGGTTCCCTTTGCGGAACTTACCGGAGCGTATAAGAATGCGGATCGGGATCAAGCGCGGGAGATCGCCCGCAGGTGGGAGCGCACCGCGGCCCGGATCGAAGGGGTGAGCGCTTCCACTTTGGAAGATTCCGCCGCAATGTACCTCGCTCAGAAAACCTTGCTCAAGAAGCACGGAGCTTTCGGTATTTCGATCAATTGCCTGGGAGGGTTTTACGGCGGCCATATTTCGGCTTACCCCTGCTTGGGATTCCACGAGCTCAACAACAGCGGCCTTGTGGGCGGGTGTGAATGCGATTTGCGTTCGGCGGCCACGATGAGCCTGATATCGGTGCTTACCAAAGGTCGTCCCGGCATGATATCGGATCCGGTTTTGGATATCTCCAAGCGCTGGATCGTGTATGCACACTGCGTTGCGCCCAACCGGGTTTTCGGACCTCAAGGTCCCGTGAACCCGTTTGAGATCCTGACCCATTCCGAAGATCGCAAGGGTGCTTCAGTAAGGTCCCTGATGCCCCTAGGCTATATGACCACTACGATCGAGCTTGCGCCGGAGCGCAAGGAAATCCTCTTCCACCAAGGGGTGACGGCCGGGAACGTACCCGTGGACCGGGCCTGCAGAACCAAACTCGCCGTCGTTCCCTGCGGAGATTTCGAGAAGCTCTTTACGCAATGGGACAGGTGGGGGTGGCACAGAGTCACGGCCTACGGGGATCTGAAGGAGCCTATCTTCGGCATTGCCGACGCGCTCGGCTGGAAGGTGCTCCGGGAAGCCTGAAGGCGTTGCTCCTTTTTGCCCGGGCATGCTACCATATTGCTCCCTGCATTAGGACGGACTCTCGCGAAAGAGGGCCCCGCAGAAGCTTTGGACATTCTTCGGTCAGGAGTGAGAGCCGATGAGCGTACCTGTGCTTCCGGTCGCCGCCGATGCTCCGATCATTACCATGACGGGGGTGGACTGGCTGCTGCTTGCCATCTACGTGGTTTTTATCCTCGGGATCGGTATTTACCTGACGCGCTACGCACGCACGGACGAGGACTTCTTCCTTGCCGGGCGCAAGAACAGCGCGTGGGTAGCGGGCGTGGCGTTCATGTCGGCCAACATGGGGGCGATGGAAGTGCTCGGTTACACGGGGGTGGCCGTCAAGTACGGCCTTCAATGCGCCCACTTTTATTTGATAAGCGCTGTTCCGGCTATGGTGGTCTTGGGCGTTTTTATGATGCCGTTCTACTACAGCGGCAGGATCAAGTCCATTCCCGGGTACCTGAAGGAAAGATTCGATGAAAAAACAAGACTCTTCAACGCATCGATCTTCTCTGTAATGATGGTTTTGGTCTCCGGCATTTCTCTTCACCTTCTTGCCATGATGATGGAGACGATCCTGGGGTGGCCGTGGGAGGTGAGCGTTTGGGTCGGAGCGATTCTCGTCGCCCTTTACGTCTCGGCTGCAGGTCTTATCTCCGCCATCTTCACAGAGGTTATACAATTTTTCCTCATTTGGGCCGGGATTCTTATCTTGCCTGTACTCGGTCTGATCGAGGTGGGCGGCCCGTCCGCACTGTGGCACCGACTGCAGGAGTTGGCGGTTCAGGCCGGCAAGAACTTAAACTACTACACGTCGATTTGGTCCAATACGACGGACCCGGGGCTTAACCCGATGCAGGTCACATGGATGAGCCTGATACTGGGAATAGGCTTCGCCATAGGTTTCGGTTACTGGACGACGGATTTCCTTATCATTCAACGCGCTTTCTCCGCCCGTGATGTGCGTTCGGCGCGGCTTACACCGATAATAGGCTCATACTTCAAGATCTTGCTCGGCACGGTTGTAATATGTACGGGCCTGGTGGCTTTTCTGCTGTTGAATGACGGCAGCAAGGGTTTCCAGCTTCTTACCAAGCCGAACGGCGATGTAGATTACGACTCAGCGATGCCGCTTATGATGGCCAGATATTTTCCGCCCGGAATGATAGGCGTCGGCATCACGGCGATAGTTGCGATGCTTTGCGCCGGACAAGCCGGGAATATGAGCGCCTTTACCGCGGTTTGGACTTATGATCTCTATCAGGTGATAAAGAAGAAGCTGGTAAAACGCGAGGCCACCGAAAAAGAGCTCGTGCGTATGGGAAGGATTGCAACGGTGGCCGGCCTGGGGCTTGCTGTGGCCGGAGCCTATGCGGCGCGTGCAATGCCGACCGTGATCGATTATCTCCAAGCTATAGCTTCAATGATCCTGGCCCCCGGCGTGGCCATTATCCTTCCCGGCATGTTCATAAAGCGAATGACGCCCACAGGGGCTTTCTGGGGAATGGTGACGGGGTGCGCCGGATCTTTCGCCATGTTTCTCGCACAGCAGCTTACAGGGAACACCGACATGTTTTGCCCGGTCCCGAAGGCCGGTTTCATGGCTGCAAACTTTTGGCGTGCGGTTTGGGCTTGGTGTATAGCCTTCGGCGTGGCTATGGTGGTGAGTCTCTTCACCGAACGTAAATCCGACGGAGAACTGAAAGGCCTCGTGTGGGGATTGGGACGTCATGACGAGCCCCAGGAGAAAGTGGCCTGGTACAGGACACCGGAGTTCTGGGGCATTGTCACCATGGTTCTTTTTGTGGTGCTTAACCTGGCGCTTTGGTAAGGATAAGGCCATGAGCGAGATCCAAGAACAGGCAAAAGAGCAAGCTCCCGCACAGGTCCCCAAAATGCGGCCGATTTGGTATTTTGTAGGGTGGATGCTCATCATAATGGGCACGGTTGTCACTGCTACCGGCATTTGGGAGGTTTTTCAGCCTCCTGCCCACAAGCCCGTCTTGTGGGAACTTCATACAGGAATTTGGTGGGGCGCTGTAACACTTGCAGGCGGAATCATCCTGCAGCAACTCAACAAGAACAAGGTGGTCGGGTAGCTTGCCGCGCGGCCTGGTCCGGGAACGTTCCGGCGGACCGCCCTCGGCGCCGCGCTCTGAGTTGCCGGGCGGCGCGGCTCAGTTCAGCGAAAATCTCTTT
>CAZGYL010000554.1:0-4036 GCA_964529985.1 uncultured Planctomycetia bacterium
AAGGTAGCCCAGAAGCCTTATTGGGTCGGCGACTGTAAGCCGCCCGTCATCGTCTATGTCCGCTGCGTCAGGGCAGGGAAGCTCTGAGGAGTCGCCGAAGAGGGAACTAAGCAGGAAGTAGACGTCCTCAACCCCAATACGGCCGTCTCCGTCGACATCGCCCCTCACGAACGGCACCCCGGCTCCGATCGTAAGCTGGACCGGTCCGTATCGGTCGTCGAGCACGAAACGCCTGCCCAGGGTATCGCTTATCTCGTTGTCAAGCCAAAGTATACGCGTTGTTCCGGGAACTGGCAGATCTTCAAAGCGGACCGACTCACCATAGGTGCCGGGAAGAACGTCCGGTCTTATCTGCAGCGCCACGCTGCCCAGAATGTGCCTCGGGGGCCACGTTCTCCACGTGCGCTCAGGAGGAAGCACTGCGGCGATGCTCAATCTGTCGCTTCCCTCGTAAATCCACAGG
The DNA here is from genome assembly GCA_964529985.1 of uncultured Planctomycetia bacterium. GTDB lineage: Bacteria > Planctomycetota > UBA8108 > UBA8890 > UBA8898 > CAZGYL01. The sequence goes on from CAZGYL010000554.1 coordinate 464, forward strand.
TTTTCAGGGCCCAGCGCCTGCAGCGCCCTGCCGGGCTTAAACGAAGCATGAGTGACAAGGGCAGGCTCGTAAGATATAGCGACGCTGAAAGCCCCCACCGGCCGGTATGAGGTAAGCACCACAGGAATCGCGATCGTAGAGCCCGGCGCGACAAAAAGCTCCCTGCGCGCAAAATGAATGAACTGTAGGTCAGAGCCTCCCCCCGGATCGGGCCGCCGGTAGTGGCGGCCCACAACCGGAATATCCCTCCCTTCGATTTCACAAGGTGAGGGCTCGGGAAGAGAGTCAACAGTAGGATCAACGCCCGGAATCGGGAAAGGGGGCGGTATGCTGGGCTCGGGCTTGCTCAGAAGGCCGCGCCTGAGCGCGACAAGGTCCTCCCAGTCAACGACTCCGTCATCATTGACGTCTGCAGCGTCAGGTATCCGGAGCTCGGCCCCGTCGACGTGGTGGAGGAATCGCCTGAGTGCGACAACGTCGGCGATTCCTGCAACGCCATCGCAGTTGACGTCTCCCCGCACGAAAACGCAGGGAGAAGCGCAAAGCGGTACCAGTAGGAGGACCGATAAAACACCCATACATGGGCTATCGTATCGGTCAGAGAAGAAGGGGTCAACGGTCCAAAAAAGAAGACCCCCGCGGACTCGGAACGAAGTCCGGAAGGAGGTCTTGGTCACGTCCGACAGCCGGCTGACATAAGTGCAAAGAGCATGCCGAAAACGCCTATCTGATCCACTTTGTAACCTATTATCTTGCAAGAACTTACAACGCGTTATGATGGGGCCGGAAACAGCCGGGGAAGGTGTTTAATCCTGTTTTTACAAAATCTCGCGTGACATGGGAAATTTTGTTCCTGGTCTTCAGCCTTTCCCACGATACCGGTCAGGATCCAATTTGTAGCGCTTAAGGAGATTGCTCAGGTGCCGCCTTGTGACCCCGGCTTGTCTTGCGCATGCAGCTACGTTGCCGCGAAAGCGTTCAAGGAGGGCCTGGAGATAACTTCGTTCGGCCTCTTGTCTTGCGTCCGCAAGAGTTCCCGTCGACATGGGCGTAGCAACGGCAGATTCGGCTTCCGCTTCAGATAAGTCTGCAGCTTCAAGTTGCAGAGGCGCGCCGGGTCTTTGCCTATCAGCCTTGCGCAGTAAGGCTCGCTCAAGCACGTTCGCAAGCTCCCGCACGTTTCCCGGCCAGCTTCGTGTTTTAAGGCGCTCTATCGCTTCTGGCCTCAGCGTGGGCACAGGCTCCCTGCGGCGCAGGGCCCACCTGCGGAGCAACTCAGCTGCGACCTGCGCGATATCCTCAGAACAGTCCCTCAGAGGTGGGAGGGAAAGTGTAAAACCACTCAACCGGTAGTAAAAGTCGTCTCTCAGAACTTTCTGCAACTCAGGCAACGGCAGGCGGCTTGCAGCAATCAGCCGGAAAGACACTCGAACCGTTTCTCCGCCCCCGAGAGGCCTGAGCTCGCCGGCTTCCAAAACCCGAAGCAGGGCCGCCTGAATCCTTTGCGGAAGCTCTTCAACCGCGTCCAAATAAAGCGTTCCCCCTGAAGCTGCCTGGAGCAACCCGGGCCTGTCTCTGTCAGCTCCTGTAAATGCGCCTTTCTTTACCCCGAAAAGCTCAGCTTCCACGAGCCCGGCGGGTAGGTCTCCGCAGGAAATCGCAACGAAAGGCCCCTGAGGACGGCTGAGGCGGTGGATCACCCGCGCTGCAAGATCCTTTCCTGTTCCGCTCTCTCCCAAGAGCAGAACAGGAAGGGGCGAGGAAGCAATCTGCGGGAGGCGCCTCAGCACCGACGCAAGGGGGCCTGAGCCTGCGACAAAGCGGCCTTCCTCACTGGGAGCCGCTTCTGCAACCCGGCGCACCGCACGCACCGCTGCAGCGCGCGATTTGATGGTTTCCGTCTCAGCCCCGCCGCCCTGCGGAGCATGGGATTCTTCAGCTGAAAGCCGGCGCATTACCTCTTTGAAGGTTTCTTCAACAAGTAGAAAGGCGCGGACAACGGCTTGAGCTATATCACGGTCCAAAGAAGCGCTCTCTTCCGTAACAACGCAGCCCGCGCTCAGCTCCAAACGTTTGAGTCCCGGTATCCGAACGCCGGAAGCCGCAAGCACACCGTGCTGAAGCGGTGTCAAGTTTCTTGCCACACACAAAGGCCTGCCCTCGTACAATGCATAGACTTCATATGCCCGGGTGCTTACACGAGCGGTAAGTCCGGCCCAAGGGAACTTTTCAGGTTGAAGTACACCGGAGCAAAGCGACCGGACAAGATCAAGCAGGCGCTCCTGCGCCCCGGAACAACCCCTTGCTCGAAGAGTGTCCAGCTCGCCGAAAGCCTTAAGCACAGGCAGCACCCAAGCGCTTGAGGAGGGCTGTTGCCTGTAAATCAGCACAGCAGTAAGAAACCAGCAGAGAGCAGATAGCTCGCAGCTTTGAGTCAGCCTGTCGATCTCTGCATAAAGCGACCTGATTGATCGCGAAACAGCGCCGGAGCCCGCCTCAAAGTACAAGCGCCACAAGCGGATTTCACCTGCCACCTCCCAGGGAAGCGGGCGGCCGGACTCGATTGCGCATAACTTCGCAGCAACGCGACGGGCAGCTTCGGTCTTTCCCAGGCGAAGTAAAGTCCGAAGAAGCCCGAGCAGAGAAGCGCTTCTGTAATCCGAGTCCGCGCCTAAAACAGCTTGTGCGAGCCCTTCGCCGTAAAGGCGAACGGCCTTACGCAGGCGCTTCTCCCTTTCGGATTCGTTTTTGCTTCTCGAAGCTTCGCTCTCTGCAAACTGCGCGCGGGCCCACTTCACTCCGGCGCGGAAACGAAAGTCTTTGCGCTCGCAGGCAAGAGACTCAGCTTGTGCGAACGTCTCGCGATCAAAAAGGCCCTGGTGGGCCTCCGTGACGGCAAGCCCGAACCAAGCAAGCGATTTCAGGTAGGGATCACCCAGTTCGACGGCCGCCCGGACCGCTTCACGGCGTACTTCCAGTGCTTTTTCCCCGACTCCCAAAAGCTGATATACCTCACCGAGGTTCACTTTGGCGTTGATAACCAGGCCGGAGCGAACGCCGGTCATAGATAAAACCTTGCGAAAAAGCTTTACAGCCTCTGTAAACCTTCCTTTCAGCCGAAAGACCGTCGCAAGGCCGCACCAGACCGCAGGTCGCAAGGCCGTTTCCCCGTACCGCAAGGACCTTTTGAGTGAATCTTCAAAAAGTCTGGCAGCTTTTTGAAGATCGCGTTCTTTGTAAGCCAAAATGGCTCTGTTTAGAGCGGCGCCTACCTCCGCACCGGCGTCTCCGACTTCAGAAGCCACCTTGATGATCTTCCTGAAAAGGCGGTCTGCTTCCCGCCTCCTGCCGCGTTCCGCTTCGCGTATAGCCTTCTCACTCAGCGGGCGCAGTGCCAGATCACCGGGCACGCCCTCAAAAGCAAGAAGATCAGAAAGGACCTTTTCAGCCTCCGAGTCAAAGCCGAGTCGTCCCAGCCCTACAGCTACGGTTGCTTGCCCGCGGTACCAGAAACGGAAAAGCAGAGAGCCGGGAGGCGGCGGAGGGACTCTGGCCTGCTCAAACGCCTTCTCC
>CAZGYL010000555.1:0-4030 GCA_964529985.1 uncultured Planctomycetia bacterium
ATGAAGGAACAAGGAGGTCCAGTTGGAGCTCCTCTACAGTGCGGAGACATTGGCAATGAAGAATCGAAACTGCAGGATCCAGCGATCTCTCATGACAACTTTGGCCGGTTTTGTTTTGACCTTGTTGCTCATTGCGGCCGAGGCTTCTGATGTGCCTGCTGTGTTGCCGCGTCCGGACGGTAAACCGGGAGACGCTAGCAAGCCCGTGAAAGTGTACATCTTGGCGGGGCAGTCGAACATGGTGGGAATGGGTGAGATCAGCGGAGCGAAGTGTCGGTACGCGGGAATCTACCTGACACCGGACCCGGCGGCGCCGCTGGGGTCGCTTGCTATTTGGGGCGCGGGCCAGTACAAGATCCTGCCCCTTAAGGTTTACGGGCCGGACGGAACAAAAGCGGATAAGCCGATAGCCGAAGGTTTCCTGGAAGTGCCCGAGGCCGGGGTGTATCGCATACAGTGCGACTGCAGTGAGACTCCTTACGCAACGGTGATACTTGAGGGCAGGGAGGTTTACGCGTGGTCCCCAGGCGGCGAGGCGGTCAAGAGGGAAGTGACTGTTAAGCCGGGCAAGCGCTACGCGTTCAAGATCACCGGCTTTAGGGGCCGGCCGCCGCGGTTTTGGTTGGAGAAGATCGACCTTACAGGTCGCGGCGACCTGGAGACGGTTGTTAAGAAAGAAGGGAAGTTCCCCTGGCTGGTTGACGAGAAAGGGAACTGGACCGTCCGCAAGGACGTCTACTTCTATGACGCCCGGATCAAGTTCCGGGGCAGCTACCTTCTGCCGACTTATCAAGGCAGGACGATCGGCCCGGCGCTCGGCTTCGGGCACGTAGTGGGAACGTACCACGACGAACAGGTGCTTATTATAAAGACCGCGATGGGCAACCGCGCTCTTGGTTTTGATTTCCGCCCTCCGTCAAGCGGCAGGACCGACCCCAAGAACAAATGGGAAAGTTTGGAATACCGCCTGATGGTAGAAGGCGTCCGCAAGACGCTGAAGGACATTGATAAGATCCTCCCGGGGTACAAAGGCCAGGGCTATGAAATCGCCGGATTTGTCTGGTGGCAGGGCCACAAAGACAGCTTCTCGCAAAAGTTGATTGCGGAGTACGAGAAGAACCTCGTTAATCTGATCAAAGACGTGCGAAAGGAATTCAACGTGCCCGATCTACCGGTCGTCGTGGCGACGGTGGGTTTCCACGGCTATAACATGCCCGACAAATTCAAGAAGATCTGGGAAGCGCAGATGGCGGTCGGTGATCCGAAGAAGCACCCGGAATTTGCCGGAACCGTAGCTGTCGTGGATACCCGGCCATTCTGGCGGGAGGTAGACGAGTCCCCCGCCAACCAGGATTATCATTACAACCGAAATGCCGAGACGTACATGCTGGTGGGCGACGCGTTGGGCCGTGCCATGGTCCGACTACAAGGCGGTAAGGCCGAGCCGCTTCATATACAATACAAGCCCGGAGCTGCTTTGCAGCGGCGGATTTCCGGTCTCACGGAGGCTGAAAACGCTGCAGCGCAAAAGGCCCTGGCGCCTATTATTTTAAACAGCATCATTCCGGCTTATCTGTCCGATCCTCGGTACCATGATGCCCTTCTGAGGGCGGCCGCAGGTGAGCGCCCGCAACGGCCGACTCAGTTTCTGCGCGACGCGTTGTTTGGACTGGTCAACTGTTACAAAGCAGCGGGAATCCACCGGTACGACTGGCATGATTTCGGACCCGACATGATGAACGCGGAATGGTGGTATTTCAGTTTTGATCCGCCTGAAAGCATGCCGCGCAACAAGGACGGAGGCCGGCGTTACCGCAAAGTGACGTATCCAGAGGGAATGGAGAGCTGGATGGCTCCGGACTTTGACGCCGCCGGGGCCGGCTGGAAAACCGGCCTTCAGCCTTTTGGTCAGGCCGGCGGCGAGCTCAAGCCGTTGGGGAGATGCGGCCCGGATACCGAGTGCAGGTGCGGTATTGCCCCGAGGACACTGTGGGAAAAGGAGATTCTGATGATCCGGGCCACCTTCAAGTTCCCGCCCCTTAAGAAGGGCTGCCGTTACCGCATCGTGGTGGGGGGCGGCAACCATGTTAACCGTGGAGAAGGTTTTGCAATTTATGTGAACGGCAAGCTGCTTGTCGAATCGAAATACGGAGTCTTCAGGCGGCAGGGCGGCCAGCCGCGCGGCGCGTTTATCTACAGCGATTTCCGCAAAGAGTTTAAGGGAGGGAAAGTGACCATTGCGGTAATGAGCTTCCTTAGGTACGACAGAAAGCCGTCCCCTCAGGGACACTTGTCGGTTTGGTTGGAAGAACAACAGATACCGCCCGTTCTCTTGAAAGCTCTCGAAAGAAGCAAAAAGCCGCGATAGTGCATGTGAATTTGAGAAGCGTCCGAGGGCATATGAGGTGATAGACACGGCATTGGTCCCGATTTCGTCTTTTTCGGCGGTTGCCACCGTGCTGAAAGCCGGTCAAAAGGAGTGTATATTGCCTTTGTCGGGGTCAAAGATCTCCTGAGGGCGCCTTGTCACGGAGCAACCGGCCGAGTTCACATTTCAGGCATGACGGTATAGAATCAGTAGGAGAAGGGGGTCACGTCCCGAGGTAGGAAAGGCAGGTAATGCAAACGTTCAGTTTATGGACAGCCGCCGCACTTGCGACAGTGCTGCTAAGTGGTTTGAGTGCGGGTTCACCGGTTCGCGCGTTTCCAGGGGCCGAAGGTTTCGGCGCTTTTGCAAAAGGCGGCCGCGGCGGTCGTGTCCTTTTCGTTACGACGCTCGCTGACTACGTTCCGGGGCGGGAGCCCAGGATCCCGGGAAGCCTCCGGGCCGCCTGCGAAGCTGAAGGCCCGCGGACGGTTATCTTCCGCATTGCAGGTACGATCCGGCTCCGGGCGCCGCTTGTCATACGAGAGCCTTTTCTAACTCTTGCCGGACAGACCGCGCCCCGTGACGGAATTTGCCTCCGGGACTACGGCGTTACCGTGGCGACCAACGATGTCATCATACGCTATATGCGCTTCCGCCCGGGCGATGCCGTCGGCCGGAGGTTGCGCAAACAGGGAAAATACTGGTCGACAGATGCACTTTCAGTGAGTAAAGGCGCAAGGAACGTCATCATTGATCACTGTTCGTGCAGTTGGGCGAACGACGAAGTGTGCTCGGTATCAGGGGCGGGGATCACCGGCGTAACGGTTTCTTGGACTATTATAAGCGAAAGTTTGAACCGAAGTACGCACCATAAAGGCAGCCATGGATACGGGTCGCTGATTCGAACGAATGGACGAGTCACCTTCCACCACAATCTGTACGCTTTTCACCGTTCGCGTTCACCGCGCCCCGGCACATACGGCGAGGGCTGTATCTTGTTCGACTTCAGAAACAACGTGATGTACAAGGGGGGAAGAGGCTACAGTGCCGATGATCCGGTGCGTATGAATTTTGTCGGCAATTGGCACCCCACAACACCGTTTAAGGCCACGAAGGCATGCGAGTATTATGCATGGGGCAATGTCGGTGAGATAACAGGCGGCAGGCGCCGGAGCAAACCGTTTCGCGTTGCACCGGTGCACACAACCAGCGCCGCCGAAGCCAGGCGAGCTGTCTTGGCTGAAGCAGGCGCGACGCTGCCGCAGCGCGACCCGGTGGACGCGCGGGTGGTCGGCCTTGTTCGGTCGGGCGGCGGTCACATCATAGATTCGCCAGACCAGGTGGGTTCCTGGCCGGATCTCCGATCTGAACCGCCGCCTCCGGATAGAGACCGTGACGGCATGCCCGACAGCTGGGAAAAAGCACATGGACTCAACCCTGCAAGAGCAAATAACAATGCCGATTCCGACGGCGATGGGTACACCGATTTGGAGGAGTATCTCAACGGCACGGACCCCAAGCACTGAGAGCTCCTGTTTACACCGCAAAAGCGGTTCTCATCGCTTCATGGACGCTTGGCGGGCTGGAGAGCCGGGGCACGGCTGAAAACCTATATAAGTGTGCATGATTCGTAGAATCTTTTTCTCGTTCGCGGTCAAGACT
>CAZGYL010000556.1:0-4023 GCA_964529985.1 uncultured Planctomycetia bacterium
AAACGCTTGCGCGCAAACCACGGCGGCATGACAAGCGAAGAGATCCAGGTTCCGCTCTACGTGGTGGAACCAGAGTGACGGCCGCGCTCGAGCTCTTGAAATCCAAGGAGGTCAGCTCTTGCAGGGGGGCAGCCCGTCTTCAGTCGGATCCAGCCCTTCGCTGGGAAAAGGAAAAGGCGGTGCCACTTCAAACCGCAACATGAAGGTCAGAACAAAGATCGCGTCGGCTATGTTTATCCTGCCGTTGTCATCAAGGTCGGCAGAATCCAAACACCGCGGTGCTTCTCCCTGCGAGAACAGGTATCCCAAGATATAGATACAATCCGCTATATCGATCTTCCCATCTTCGTTCGGATCGCCGCGCACAAACGGTTCTCCTTGGAAGCTCTGGTCGCGCCGCAGTACGGTCACCTTGCCCGGTATAAGCTTGGGATGCACGCTTGTTGCGTTTCCTACGGTGAAAGTATTCGAGATCGGCGGGTCGCCCATGCCGTCGGTCAAGGCGATCGTTGTCGTGGTGCCGTCGGGAAGATCGGAAGGGATATCCGCCACAAGATTGATCAAGTTCATATCCCGGTTGGTCGGAACCGCTTTGCCTGTAATGGGCGAATTGATGTCAAGGATGACGCCCACAGTGAAATATCCCTCCTCAGGGACAACTCTCGCAGCTACGAATTCGGGCTCCAAAGTTTCGCACACGGTAAGGTGGAAATTTACAGCCGAGCGGTCCGGGTGCAAGCTGAGTTTATCAGGTTCGTAAACCCCCGCTATTTGAAATCCTGTAAGCGGGCGGTCGTTTGTAACGCGAAGCGGTATGAGTACCTCCTTCTGTCCCGCATATACAACTACGTCTGAAACCCGAAGCCTGTTCTTCTTGGGTTCAACGGTGATAAGCCCGCGCAGTTCTTTCCGGTCGACTGCTCCTCCGGGCCCGTAGACGGTAAGTGCCACGGTATATGTACCAGGCTCTTCATACGTATGCTCAGGCTCCCTGCTTGTGCTTATCTTCCCGTCTCCGAAATCCCACAAGCGCCGTATGATATGGCCGGTTGAAAAATCCGAAAAAGACACAGTCAGAGGCACTTCACCGCGCGTGGGACTTGCGGTGAATGCGGCCCGCGGCGGCGGCGCGTTGTTTGTATAAAGCGGTACTCCCGAGCGCAGAAACACCAGGTGAACGTATCCGAACCGATCTATACCGCCTTGCAAGCCGGTCTCTTCTCCTTGAAGCCGGCAAACACGGATTCGGTCGTACTCGTTTTGCAAATCCCGCTCAATGACCCAAATCTCGCCTCCCTCAACCTCAGCGATCACTATCCGCTCTTCCTTGATCCCCGCGATGCAGGCGCCCGATTCAAGCACCACCTGCTTGCCTACCTCAAAAGCTTCCTCCCATGGAAAAGCGGTCAGGTATATATCCATCGCCGCACCGGGCTCGATCGCTCCGCCCTGCACAACGCCGTAAAGCAGAACCGGTCTCCCTTCGGGCGTCAGAGTGAGCGACAAGGGAAGTTCCGCGGCCTCGCTTTCAGTCAGCCGCACTTCGTTGGCCTCGAAACCGCCGCTCCGATTGGTTGCGTAGTAAAGATCCCCGTCCCTCACGTAAGCGGCGTGAATCCAACCTTCCGAATCCAAAGCGAAACAGCCCCTCTCCCCGCGTGTTATCTTCGTGGGGTGCCCTCCGCTTCGTGAGAAATAAAGAAAGCTTTCGTTCTCCTGAGTTTTCCCCGACCAGCATATAACAATCTCACCGTCAGGGGCGATGAAGGTTTGCGGTTGTGAGAGCTGTAGCGCTTCACTTCCTGGAACAAGCTCTGGTGCCCGGAAAAGGCCGCCCGGGTTTGCGGTCCAACTTATCTGTCGCAAAGTTCCGGATACACGGGTACTGAACGCAATAAAACTTACGCCTCCTGCATTTATGGTGATATCCGGCGCTTCATATTCAACTTCCGCGCCTCCTTTTGCAACAACCCGAAAGGCTTCAAAGCCTCCGCGTCCTTCACCCTGATAGACCGAGCCTGAAACCGATACCGCAAGCCGGACCTCTCCCGTCGGATCCACAGCCATTGCAACCCGGTCCGTTTGACCGGGCAGGGTGTCGATAAGGTGAGGATCGCGGAACGACTGCCCCGCAGCGGCAACTGTATAGAGCACGGTGCAGAAAAATACACCGCCGGCTGCCGCCGTCCGAAATCTGCTTGCACGAGAGGACATTCGTACTCCCTTACGTTGTGTGTGGAAAACGCACGCGGTCCCGATTCCGGAAAAATCCGCTCGTTATCGGCATACAGCTTCCTGCCGGTTAGCGTTCTTTCAGAACGCCTCTTTCAATGGTAGCTTCACACTCCGGGCGGGACAACCGCCCCCGCGGGGCCGCCGTACAGCGCAGGCCCCCCGGCGGCCGAGATGAAGAATGGGTTGGAGGGGTAACAAGCACGCTGGAGGTGTCCCAAATGAAATCCAAGTGCATTCTTGCCGCCGTATTCCTTCTCGTCTTCCAGGCCGTTTCTCAAGCAGGCGGCACGAATTTGAGCGATCCTGTGATTTCCGCCCCGGTAGAGCAATCCTTTCTTCGCGGAGACGCCAATGCCGACGGCGTGCTTTCAATCGCAGACGTAACTGCGTTGCTTCGATTCGTTTTCAGCCTCGACGGCCCGCCACCTTGCTTGGATGCAGCGGATGCCACGGATGACGGCCGCTTGGATATTGCAGACGCCGTTTGGATACTCAGGCAACTTTGGTCTCCCGAAATCCTGCTTCCCCCGCCTGTTGAAAGCTGCGGCTTTGATCAAACGCCTGATCGACTAACATGTGATGCGTTCCCACCTTGCAGCGGATGAACAAAACAACATATAGCTTGCATGAAAGCCCGCCAATGATTTATGCACGCTAATGTAGGCGGCGTTGCGCTTTCTTTCCGTTCTTCACTATAATCGATATACGGAAACGAGGCGTCGCTGGCACCGGGTGTCGCGGAAGGCCGGTAGCGCGGGCCGGAACTTCGCGGGTGCACAGCGGACAAAAGGCGCTGCGCGGCTTGTTGGGTCAAGACAAAATGTCGCAAAAGTTCTGCACGTTGGGCTTCGCGCTCATCCTCACCTGGAATTTCCTTTCTGCAGAAGACCGCCTGTGGATCGGGTCTGCTGAATCGCGCCCCGGCGATCCCGAGGTGGTTGTTGGTCTGTTTGCAACGCATGACGATACGGTGCATGCTTTCGCCGTTGCGCTTAAATACGACGCAAAAGCTCTGCAATTCTTGGACGCTCGTTTCGACGGTCCTGAAATTGCAACGGGGAAGGTCGGCTATGAATACTCGCGGGTTCTTAACGATCCAGAGCGCGGGATCGTAATACTTGCCGTTATCTTCGACATTTCACCGCCGTTTGAAGCCCGCGGCCTTCCTCCCTCCCCTGAGGAGCCTCAACTCATAGCAGAGCTTCTTTTCAGCGTCAGGCTGAAAGCACGGCCCGGCGTTTACGCGCTTATGCTCCGGGACGGCTTGGGCTCTCCGCCCATTGACAACGTGTTCAGTGTTCACGGCACTTCGGTGTTTCCGGAACTTACAAACGGCTCGATCACCGTGCTGAACCCCTATCGGCTCAGGGTCTTGAACAGCCAAGGGGCTCCCGGAGGCGAAGCTGTGGTCATAGTGGAAGCTGAGACAGAAACACCGATAGGCGGATTTCAGCTTTCACTGCGTTATCCCTCGGAGTTGCTTTCGGTTGACACGGAACCGCTCGATGACCCGTTCGACGAAGATCCCAACGAATACGTTGAGCCCGACGTATGCGCCTGGCCGATCACATGGTGCGGCTTGGGCCTTGAACCTTATCTTGAGGACGGAATCGAGTCCTTCAGCGCATGGGCCCAGAGATCTGTTTCCTTCTCGGAGAAGGCGCCGGGAGCCGGGTCGGGCTGGATTCTTGTAAACGCGCTTTTTGACATGGCACCTCCGTTTTCAAACCTTCCGCCGGGCCGGCATAGGATTGTAAAGATCAAATTCCACGTTTCCGAAGAAGCCCG
>CAZGYL010000557.1:0-4022 GCA_964529985.1 uncultured Planctomycetia bacterium
TGAAGCAGCGCCTTTGGCGGACCGACTGGGCGCGCTTTTACTTGGAGGAGCCCGCGAAAGCCTGCGAGGCGCCGCCCTTGTGGCGGTGGTTCCGGATGGAGCCCTTTGGGGCATTCCGTTTGCAGCCCTCAAGCTTGAAGGACGTTTCTTCATTGAGGATCACGCTGTGGCCCTGTGGCCTTCGATCAGCTTTGCGATGGGAAACGCCGAAGCACGGGCGGCTCCGAATTCGGGCAAGGCTTTCGTGTTCGGCGATCCTTCTTACGGGCCGGAAGGGATTTTGGATCCGCGGCTTGCTTGGGGCCACGTCAAACTGAGCCGCCTTGCAGCAAGCGGCTTGGAGGCCCGGCGTGTGGGAAAAGTCACCGGTGGAGTTGTACTTCTGGGCGGGGACGCAACCGAGGCGGCTCTTAAACGGGTGCTTCCTGAAGCCGGGTTCTTGCACCTTGCCGTGCACAGTTTCATTCACCCGCGCGACCCTTACCTTTCCGCTCTTTTCCTTGCAGAGGGAGGGTCGGAAGACGGGGTCTTCGAGCTCAGGGAACTTCGCCGGACTCCCGCTGAGCTGGTAGTGCTTTCGGCCTGCGCAAGCGCGCTTGGTTCCTTTGCACGAGGGGAGGGCTTCTTGGGCTTCGGCCGTGCGTTTCTTCAGGCCGGCGCGCGGGATCTTGTAGTTTCACTGTGGCAGGTGAACGATCAGAGCACAGCAGAGCTCATGCCTGTTTTTTGGAAAGCCTGTTGGGAGGGGAAAACGCCCGCAGAAGCCTTGAGGGAGGCTCAGCTCCGCTACATACGACTTGCACGTTCAGGAGGCCTGCAGGTGCGCCGGCCGGAAGAACGCGGCCCTTTCCGCACAGCCCCGCGCAAAAAGATTCGGCTGGACCACCCGTACTTTTGGGCGGCTTTCGTGGTCATGGGCAGGGGGACCGTACCGCGCGGGCGCTGAAAAAAGGAGGCCCTTACTCCACCACGCGATAGACCTTGTCACCCGGCCTGGCGTGTTCGTTGACCTTGATTCCCACCTGTTGGCCCGCTTTGGCCTCGGTGATCGGGTTGCGGTCGATCTGCATCGACTCCACAGTTTGAGTGAAATCGCTGGTGTGGCCCTTTACATGAATCGTATCGCCTACCTTCAAGTCGCCCGTAAGCTGCAGAGCCGCGACACCGACCTTCCCGAAATAATGGATCACTTCGCCGATTTCAACTTCTTCCGCCATTTTGCCAACCTCCTCTCAGAGTTCGTGCCCCTCTACTATCCTAAATGAGGCGGGAAAGTGCAAGTAAGAAACGTAGCGCGGCTCCTGGAAGCGGGAGGAAAACCAAGCGGGCGCCGGAACCTCCGATCAAGGTGTGGTGCGAAGAATGCGTATCCGGCGGTTTTCAATCGCCAGCTGTCTTAAGTAATAAACCAGAAAGGCGATTACGGCCCACAGGAGGGTGAGCGAGACCAGCTTATGCGGCAAAGGACCGCCGAAAGCAGACGTCTGGTGAGCTTGGCCGGGGGCCCTGAGTGCGATGATCTCAAAGACGACGGCCCAAAGCGCGATCAGAAAGAGGGCCAAGATAAGAGCCGGGTGCCGCTTCTGCCCGCGCGCCGAACGCGTATCAATGAAAGGCAGAAGCAGGAGGAAGAGCCCCAGAAACGCTGAGAGAAGGATTCCGACGGCTTCGGGCACGAATTTGAAAGTCTGGAAGAGGAAAAGGAAGTACCACTCGGGCTTGATTCCTTCAGGAGCGGGCAACAGGGGATTCGCCTGCTGTCCTACTGCAACGGGAGCAAGCACCGCAAGGCTTACTATGACGCCGAAGAGAGGAAGCCAGAGGCAGAATTCCAGAGGCAGGAACTCTGTGAAGAAAGGACGGTTATCGCGAACGCTCCGGGGATCCAACCCCAGAGGCAGGCTTTGCCCCTGTATCTGTACGAGGCCCAAGTGCACTAAAAGAAAGACCGCATAGCAAAGCGGAAGCAGAAAGACGTGGGCTGCATAGAAGCGGGTGATCGTATCGCCTGTTACCTGCGCTCCTCCTCGAAGCAGGTGAACGACCCAATCGCCTACTACAGGTAATGAGCCCGGAATCTGGGTTCCGACCAAGGTGGCGTAGTACGAAAGCTCGGTCCACGGAAGCAGGTAACCGCTGAACCCGGAGGCAAGCGCCAGAGACAGGAGCAACACGCCGGAAAGCCACGTCATTTCGCGCGGTTTTCGATAGGCCGCGCTCGCTGCTTTTACAACCAGGTGCAGGAACACCAATGCGATGAAGAAGTCCGCGCCCCAGGCATGCACCGACCGAATAAGCCACCCGTAGGGCACCTGTTCCATAATGATTTTGATGCTCTTATGGGCCTCGGCTTCCGTAGGGCGGTAGTAGAGCATCAGCAGGCCGCCGCTTATGACCTGGAGAGTGAAGAGAAAAAGCGCGGCGCCGCCGAAGAGATACATCCAACTGCTCCGGTGGACCGGCACGGTTTTCTTGGCCGCCCATGACAAAAGCGGCGAAAGGTCGGCACGTTCGCGGAACCACCTGGCCACACCTACTCTGATCGTGCTCAAGTTGAGTTTTGCGCGGAATTTTTTCAACACGCTTAACCCCGATCGCTCTTTTCTTCTTCAGGTGAAAGGTTTTCCTCCTGGAGCGCGATTATGAGCTTGCCGTCTTCCAGCTTTGTGAAAAAGGGCCTCAGAGGCCTGGGCGGAGGGCCTGAGATCACATGCCCGTCGGTATCGTAATAGCCCTCGTGGCATGCGCAGTAAATGCGGTTTTCCTCAGGTCTGTAACTTACCGTGCAATCAAAATGAGTGCACGTCGCCACAAAAACCTTAAGCTTGCCTTCCGGCTTCGGAGTGCGGAAAAGAAGCGCGGGAATAGGCCCGTAGCGCAGGAGGCGCCAGCCGCCGGGCGGCACATCGAACTTGGCCATGTCCAATTCAAGACGCGGAGGCGGAGGCTCCCGGCGGAGGTTGGCTACGTAAGAGGTCAGCGGTGCGGCGGCACCTGCTCCGAGAGCCGCAGCACCTCCGGCGATCATGCCGCACAGAAAGCGGCGCCTGTCTATTGCGGAATGTTGCACCTTCATTGCTTCTTCCCCAGCAGCTTTTTGAACTTGTGGACGATCAACTTCCTCCGCACGGCTTCGATGCCGTCGGTGGGCCTTACATTCTTGGGGCAGGCCTCGATGCAGCGGGTTATGGTGTGGCACCCCCAGGCGCCCTGGTGGGAGTTTTCCTGCTCGAGCACTTGGGAATCACGTCCATCGCGTGGGTCGGCGAGGAACCGGTAGAGCTTGGCCAGAGCGGCCGGGCCTGTGAAGTTTTCGTTGGACCTGAGTACCGGACACGAAGCGTAGCACAAGGCGCAAAGAATGCAGTTGACGTATTGGTCTATTTCCTGTCTTTCTTCAGGGGGCATGCGCAGCTTTTCGCCGGCTTGCACCTTCTCCTGCAGATAAGGCTGGACCTTTCTGTACTTTTTCCAAAAAGGTTCCATATCCACAACAAGGTCGTGGATCACTTCGAAATTGGGTAGAGGCTCAAGTACTATACGGCGGCTGCCGAGCCGTTCGATCTTGACGCGGCAGGCCAGATCGAAACGGCCGTTTATCACCATGGCGCAGGAACCGCACACGGCGCCGCGGCAGGAGTAACGAAAAGCAAGCGAGGGATCGAGTTCGTCCTGGATCTTGAAGAGGGCGTCAAGAACGGACATGCCCGGTTCGGGGGCGATTTCAAAAGACTGGAAGCGCGGCTCGGATTTGCGCGAGGCGTCGTACCTGAAGATCTCAAACGTTACAAACTCGGTGTTGGATTCCATGGCGATCGCTTCCACGAATGTTCTCAACAGCTTCTGTTTCTGCGCATGACTCCTTAATAGGTGCGTTCCTTGGGCTCGTAACGACTTATATCCACATCCTTGTAGGAAAGCTCGACCTTACCGTCTTTGAGCCGTGCAATCGTGTGGCGCAGCCAGGCCGAATCGTCCCTTTCAGGGAAATCGGTCCTGAAGTGCGAACCGCGGCTCTCCGC
>CAZGYL010000558.1:0-4011 GCA_964529985.1 uncultured Planctomycetia bacterium
TCCGGATACTTGGGATCGAGAGGGAGGAGCGCCGCAAGCTGAGCGACGACCTGGCCCGGCGCACCCGGCTGAAGCCCTCGGAGGAGGACCTCGGGCCGGCCTCCCTGGAGGAAGGCATGGCGTGGGCGCAGATAGTCGTGCACGCGACTCCTGTGGGTATGACCCCGAAAACGGACGAAAGCCTTATTCCGCCTGAGCTCATCCGCCCCGAGCACGTGATCTTCGATGTCGTCTACACTCCGCTTGAGACAAAACTCCTTAAGGAGGCTGCTCAGAGGGGAGCGCGCACGGTTCCCGGGCTGGGTATGTTCGTTCATCAGGCGGCGGCTCAATTCGAGCTCTGGACGGGGAAGAAGGCCCCTGTGGACTTGATGACAAAGGTGGTGACCGAAGCGCTGAGTGCAAGGAGTTCCTGAACGAACGGCTGGAGGAGCCATGAATCTGGTCCTTATCGGCTACCGCGGAACGGGAAAAAGCACTCTGGGCAAGCTCTTGGCCGAGCGCTTGGGCCTGAGCTATGTGTGCCTTGATGACCAAATTGTAAAGCGAGCCGGTATGAGCATTCCCCGGATCGTCGAGCGCCACGGCTGGGACTATTTCCGGGATTTGGAGGAGGAGGTCGTAAGAGAGGCGTCTCAGGGCGACAGGCAACTTATCGATGCCGGAGGCGGGGTTATAACCAGGGAAGCGAACATTGAAAATCTCAGAAGAAACGGGCTTGTGGTCCTTCTCGAAGCTACGGTTGAGGACATAGTCGCGCGTATCGGTTCGGACACCCAGCGTCCTTCCTTAACCGGAACGAAAAGCTTCACAGAAGAGGTCGAAGAAGTCCTCCAGCAACGCCGCCCGCTTTATGAAAAGGCGGCCCACCATCGCGTCAACACCTCTGAGTTGAGCGTGGAAGAAGCTGTGGACAGAATCGCGCAACTTTTTGTCAATGTTGCCGGTACTTAAGGCGAAGCCTATTATTGAAAGGTGCGCCCGCCGGGCCCTGCACCGCCCCGCGGGCGGCGCAGATCGAATGCTGCATCCTCTTTTTGCGAATTCAACGGAGGACCGGTAACGTGAGAAGACGTCCCTACCGCCTTGCAGGTTTATTCCTGGTCCTGACGGTCACCCTGGCACTCGGTGTGATGCCGGAAGGGTATTTCCGGCAGATCATGTTCTACCTGCAGGACAGCTACATTGATCAGGAGCGGCTCGCCCAAACAAAGCCGCTCCTGCAGCAGGCGCTCAGAGCACTTGAGAACAGCGCCGACGAAATCATGGTCGAGGAGCGGCCCGGATCTACCGGAACGATATACCGTATTCTCGTAAACGACCACTCCATGACGGTGACCGACGCCGATGCCTCAACCCCCCTGAAGCTGGCCGAAACGCTCGAGCGGGTTATGCGCTTTGTGGAGCGCTGGTACAGCGGAACCGAAGACGTGGACGACCTGCGCTATGCTGTTGCCAACGGCATGGCCTCGGCGCTCGATCCTCACACCAATGTTTTCACGCCCAAACAGTACAAGGAGTTCTTCGTTCACATCGAAGGCGAAATCTGTGGAATCGGCGCGTACATAGGAGTGCGGGATGGAAAGCTGCTCATTATAGCACCCCTTAAGAATTCACCGGCCATGCGCGCCGGAATCAAGGCAGGTGACGAGATCGTACGCATTGACGACGAATCAACGGTCAGTATGTCCACTCAGGAGGCGGTTTCAAAAATACGCGGCGAACGCGGTACACCTGTAACTCTCGTCATACGCCGCAAAGGGGTCAACCGCCTGATAAAGAAGACCATCATAAGGGACAGGATCGAGATAAAAAGCGTCGAGTCCACGCTTCTTCCCGGCCAAATCGGTTACATAAAGGTTGTCAGTTTCGCTCAAAACACCGGAGCAAGCTTCCTGAACCACCTCAAGAAATTGATAGACAAAAACCGAGGTCCCCTGCGCGGCCTGGTGCTCGATCTGCGCGACAATCCCGGCGGGCTTTTGGATCAGGCGGCATTCCTTGCGGATTGTTTTCTTAAATCCGGTCCTATTGTGCTTACCGCTCACAAAGGTCGTGTCTTTCAGGCCATGCGGGCAAAGGACGACGGCACCGAGCCCGAATGCCCGGTAGTGGTGCTAGTGAATCAAGGTTCCGCTTCGGGCTCTGAGATCTTGGCCGGTGCGCTGCGGAACAACAACCGGGCGCTCTTGATAGGCCAGCAGACCTTCGGTAAGGGATCGGTGCAACAGCCGCGGCCGCTCAGCGACAAATCCTGCCTTAAGCTTACGGTTTACGAGTTCTTGCTCCCCGGGCAGGTTTCTATCCAAAACGTAGGCGTCACTCCGGATATAGCTCTTGATCCCGCGATAATCGAGAAGGATCAGGTGCAGGTCTTTGCAGAGGACCGGGCCATGCAGGAACGGCTCCACAGGCGGGCCATAATCTCGAAATTCGCAAAGGAAGAGCGGCCTTCCTGGAGGATCATCTACTACTTGGACTTGCCGGACAACCCGATCGATATCGACGAGGCGGCCCGTTCGTTCGTCGAAGGAGAGTTTGATCTGAAAAGCCCCGAATTCGTGCCCGTGCACCTCGCCTGCAGCTTGATCCGCATGGCCGATCCGTCGGAGCCTTTCGACCGCCTGAGTTTCCTTACGTTGCACCGCCGCGAAATTCAAGCCCTTAAGGAAGAGAAGTTCAGAGAAGTCGTCGCCAAGCTGAAAGAGGCGGGAATCGATTGGCGGGACGGACCGGTGCCACCCGATCCGAAGTTAAGCGTGACGGTTGAATATGAAACCATCGTTGAACCTCCCGAGCACGCATCTTCGAAAGAAGGAGAAGAAGCACTTGAGGAGGAGGATCCGACGCCGAAACGCAAAGTGGTCCTGAAGGCCACAGCGACCAACAAAGGAAAGACGCCTCTTTACCGGATTTACGGAAAAACGAAAACAGAGGATATAACCTCTGTTTACGCTGAAAGGGAATTTCTCTTCGGCTATCTGCCGCCCGGCGCCTCGGTTACCCGAACGGTTTCAATAGAAATCCCCTACTACGCCGTTCCGCAGGAAGACACCTTCACCCTTGAGGTCGGTCCGTACGGGGCCCAGCCGGTCGTCAGAAAAGAAGTAAAGGTCAAGATCTCAACGGCGCCTACTCCTTACCTCGCTGCAAGCGCAGAGCTTACCGACTCGAAGGGTACGCCGGTCGGCGTACTTGAAGTGGGGCGTGAGTATCGCCTGCACGTGAAGGTGCGAAACGCCGGCAAAAGTACGATCTATCAGGCTCTCGCCCGGCTGAAAAACGAAACCGAACCCAGCAACGCCGTTTTCCTGGTGCGGGGCCGGAATGTAATGCGGTTGCTTAAGCCCGGCGATACCCGCAACTTCGAGTTCGCCTTCCGGGTGAAAGGCAAACCTGAAAAAGGAGCTTACAAGTTCAGGCTGGATGTGTTCGAAACCTCCTCGGCACGTGGTCTTACCAAAGAATTCACGGTGCCCGCGCCCGGCGGCCGCCCTTTCAAACCGCTGGTGCTGGTACCTCCCCAACTTGAGGCAAAGACCGAAGCTCTGCTTACGGATAAGGATTCCATCAAGGTGGACGCCCTTGTCAAAGACGACAGCACGGTGCGCTATTTTATGATTCTCACCATATCAAGGGACCGGGCCCATATCGACTCGTACCCCGACAAGGTGGTCTTCCGTGCAGCCGAGGGTCCGGGCCCCCACCGTTTCACCGCCTCGGTGCCCCTTCAGGTCGGTACAAATCTGGTCAGCGTGGTGGCCACCGACGACATGCAGCTTAAGACGGTGCGTTCCTTTATGGTGAAGCGCCGCTGAAGCGCCCGCGCCCGCCTGCCGGCCCGGGGTTCTTCCTTGCGGCAGGCGCCCTGCCTGCGCTATACTGCCCGGTTCTCGGATCCCCGCAGGCGTTACGCCTTCGGGGAACGGAGCATGTGAGAATCGCGGACAGGCGGAGAAGAAACAAAAGAGGAAGGAATTGAAGAAAAAAGGGAAAAACCAAAAATAAGGA
>CAZGYL010000559.1:0-4006 GCA_964529985.1 uncultured Planctomycetia bacterium
TATCACGCCAGTCCGTCCCCATTCTCGTACCGCTTGTGTGTGAGGCGCATATACCTCCGAAGTACCGCAGATAGGCGTAAAACGTATGTACATCCGGCGATCCCTTCTCCGGCGTACCGTACAGGAGATCCCGCCCGCCGCGTATCCGGGGCAGGGGGCGGATCCCGCGCCGCGCAAATACGGCGTTTCGGTGGCCGCTTGGATAAGGCACGCTCCGCTCATAGCTGAAAACGGGAATGAAAGACGGCGGGTGGTGGTACATATCCGTTTCCTTTTGAACCAACCACCACAAGTACTCAATTCCTTCGCCGTTGTCGTGATCGCCGTTCCCGACCCAGTCAAGCGCCGCTGCATCCACTGCATAGCGCCACATATCCTCCAGAGTGCCATCCTGGTCCCGGTGACTTGTAAGCTCCGTGTGGCGGTGGAACTCGCCGCGGAGAATGCGATAGGTCCTGCCGCCTATAGTGGCGCGGTAGCTCCGCAGCCTCGCAATTTCAGCAGGCTCGTTGGGGTGCACAGGCGTTACGGGCTGAACCCCGGGCGGATCCACAAGCATGGGCGCCGGTCCAGGGCCGAGATCAGGAAAAATGGACACGTACAAATCGTTCGTCCCGGCATCCTCTATCCCCCTTTTCCGGCCGTCACTACTGTGTATTATGAGCAGGCCGCCTGAGGGAAGAGCCGCAAGAGCCGGCCTATTGTCAAGAAGATTGGCGCTGCGGGGAAGCACAACGGCCGGGCTCCACCCGCGCCCTGTGTGGTAAAGGACAAAACTCTTCCACAATTCCCCTTGCCCTTCCCGCGAAGCATGCCGGCGGTAGGTGAGCCACAGTCTGCCTGAGCGATCAAAAGCGATTCGAGGATGGCTCGCGCGGCGCGAACGTTCAGAAGGAAACAAGCGCCGCACGCGCTCGCAAGGCACAACTCCCTCTACTTGCTTGACGCCTTCCGGCAAGAGGCAACGTGCAATTACAGCCCTATGGCGGTAAAGTTGGCTCCCGCGCCTCCCAGGCCAGCGCATTCCCCAGTCTTTTCCCCAGTTGGCATCGCCTCGCTCAAAGGCCACATAAACGCGCCCCTTGGGGCCTACGGCTATCGAAGGCCGGGCCTCGAATTTGTCCGATCGGGCGATCCAGCGCACTTTCACTCGGCCGTCAGGTCCCAAGCTTGCAACACCTACGTCGTAATCGCCCCGATCGTACGAATCGAATGCAACATGCAAAACTCCTGAAGGATCAAATACAGCAACCGGCGACCATTCGTTGCCTTTGGTCTGCGTAAGGTTCCTCACCCCGCGCAGTCGTCCGCCCTCAAGACGCGCAGCAAGAATCTCAAAATTGTCTTTGCGCCACCCCCGCCAAGCGACATACACATCTCCTGTAACAGGGTTTACAGTCACCTGAGGCGAAAGGTCCGAGCCGGGGTCCTCCGTCAGCCGGAGGACGGCTCCGAATTTCCCGGTCTCAGGATCAAAACTGCGGGCGTAGAGATCCCAGTTCGCCTTCTTCCTTTCGCTCCAAACGATCCAAACAGTCCCCTGCCCGTCCACGGCAACCTGCGGGCGCCATACGTCAAGTCCCCGGGAGGTAACCTGCCAGGGCCCGCGCCACAGCCCTTCCCGCAAACACATAAGCCGCACCTGGTCCCCGTTTGTACGCGGAACGAGGAAGGTGAAATCCCTCTCCTTGTGAACGCGGTCAACGTCAACGGGCGGACCATGGTGATAGGCTACATACACGAGCCAAACTGCTCCGTCGCGGCCCACAGCGCACGCAGGGAAGTCATCGTCCGTGCTGTCGGAAGTAAGCCTCCGCGTCACGGGCTCAGGGAAGATCCCCTCAACCTTGAGAGTCTTGCTTGGTTCCCCCCCGAATGCCCGCCCTCCCAGAAGAACGAGCGCTGCAAGCATGCCGTCAAGCAAGAACCTTCCGATCCTACTGGCCGCGCTTATACGTGTCATGCTTACCTCCCGCCGCAGAGTGCTTCTTCCTTCCACCCTACCTGGCCGGCAGAACCCGAAGATCGGCCGCTCCGTGAGGCCCAAGCGGGACCTTAAGGACTCCGCGTTCGAACGTGAATTCCACTTCCTTGGGTTGTTCAAGCACGTTGATTCCCTCAATGCGCTTCACCCTGAGAAGCGGTGAAAACGTAACCTCAGCCTCAACAGACCGGGGCTCGTAGTTCCGAAAGCGCAGCACAAGCCCGCGCCCGTCTTCAGCGCTTTTTACGCCTGCAAGCTCAACCCCTCCTCTGAGAAACCACCCGCTGCCCGCCGGCAATTCTCCGGGCCTTCTCGGGGGTATGACGAACGCCCTGGCAGCAGTGGTTCGCTCGCGGGCAAAGCGCCTTGCCTGAACCGTATCCGCCGCTTCGCCCACGCTGTAGCGGAAAAGAAACTCTCCGCCCTGCTGAGCGGGGAAATTGGTGAACCAGTAGTTGTTGAACGGCCACGAGTAAAAAACCGGCTGTTTCACTTCGATTACGTCCAAATACTTTCCGGTGTTTATATCGCCGAACTGTACAAGCGGAGCATCCTGGGTGACCCATACGCCGAGGGGGCTTTCTGAGCCGGCGACAATGTAATTCTGCAGGCAATGCCAATCGGAAGCGCTGCGGGGAATCTGATCCTTGCCGGGTTCCATCAGGCCGCCTAAGACTTCTCCACGAAGCGGCATCAAATCCTGCCTGAAGGGGAATGCAATGTATCCCGCCTCCGGATCCGTTGTTGCGGGCTTGCGCAGGCGATAGGAAAGCTCAACCCAATCGCAGCCCCTCCACAGCGTTATCTCGCAGGTAACAGTATGCCCTTTCTCAATGCTGCCGCTCACAAGCAGCGAAGCCAGAACAGGCCCGCGCCGTCCCGGTCGTATCCGTATCTCACGCGGCGTGCGCCGGTCGAAAGGCACATCAGGCCGGCGGGGCCAGAGATAATGCCGGCCCGGAGCTTTTACAATCCGCTCGTATATGTATTGCCCGAAACCATAAGGCTTCGGGTGCAACGCATTCAATCTGTTCTCCCTTATCTTCAGCACCGAAACCGCACCGCTCTGAGGATCCACTTCCACGGTGACGATTCCGTTTGAGATTCTCCTCTTTGAGATTTCAAAAGCCTTCTCTGCAGGTCTCGAGCCCGAAGCGCCGCGGAGAATCTTGAAACTACGCCAGCCGTAAGGCGGCACATCGGGCACCACTGCGGCGATCGTCAGCCAAAGCGTACTTTCTCCGAGCTTCTGCCACACAAGTTCCCGGCCGTCTTCCACTGCAACAAAGCGCAGCGGCCGCAGGCGTTCGATCACACTTCTCGGTAAATCCACGCGAACCGCGCATGTCCTTTCCCACGGCAGCGGGTTGAAGACCACAAGAATCGGATCGCGATCCGTCGGGATCCGCCACAGGAGGCCCGAAGCCGCTGCGTCCTCAAGGCGTGCCGCCTGCCAGGCGAGCGAGGCCGAGAAAGAAGCCTTGTAGAGCCAACCGTGTTTGGCACGCAGGCTTCCGGGATCGCTTATGCTGTTTGCTGCGCCGTAGGTATGCTCGTCGAAAAACAGAGCCGTCAGATACGCACGCCTGAGATCTTCCCGAAGCTCACTTCCCGCTTCTCCCAGGCCCAGACCGCCGAGCGCGAAAAGCCCGTCCGCAGCGTAAAGCCATCTTTGAGCCTCCCGTACGATCGCAAGTTCATCAGCACCTGCGCCGATACCGTCGGCCCACCAATCACACCATGCTTTCCTGTAACGCGGCAGGGAGTCGCCTTCGGCACTTTCAAATTCCTGGAAAAATTCCTTTAAGGTGGTGGTCCTCAGGCGCGGATAAGTCCATTTCTCGTTCCAAGCCTTTATCACATCGCACACATTCGTTGTGGGCGGAGCATTGTCGGTGAACTGCCCGCTTATGGGAATCAAAAGCCGCGTGTGAGGGTAGTTCTGTGTTGCAAGAGCGCCCAGATACCGCCCCAGTTTCTCTTCCGCCTCTTTCAGATTTCCACCAAGGCCGAGAAAATTGC
>CAZGYL010000560.1:0-3982 GCA_964529985.1 uncultured Planctomycetia bacterium
CTCAGGAACGCTCTGCCGGCAACAAGGGAAACACAGGGAACCTTATTGAGGATGATCCGTTGTTTCGTAAGGCTAGGGAAATCTTCGGTGCAGAGCCTTAGCGGAGGACCGCGTGACCGGTGACAGGGACCTCATTGAGAGATTGATAGAAGAGCTCAAGCGGCTTCCCGGAATCGGGCCCCGTTCCGCTGAGCGTATAGCGTTCCACATCCTCCGCACCCCGGAAGAAGAGGCAATGGAGCTTGCAAGGGCGATAAGGGATGTGAAGAAGCGCTTGCGCCCGTGCCGCGAGTGTTTCAACGTGACCGAAGGAGTCTTGTGCCGCATTTGTGAAGACCCGCGTCGTGACCCGAGTACGATTTGTGTGGTTGAACAGCTGCGCGATCTTCTTGCGATCGAGCGCTCCGGGGTTTACCGAGGCCGTTATCATGTTCTCATGGGCGCACTTTCCCCGCTTGAAGGCATAACTGAAAAGGATCTCACGGTCGACAGATTGGTTGAGAGGGTTGAGGCCGGGGGGGTCCGTGAGGTGATTCTGGCTACCAACCCCACGCTAGAGGGCGATAACACGGCCCTGTGGGTTTGGGAAAAACTGCGAGGGACCGGAGTGCGGATAACAAGGCTTGCAAGGGGGATCGCCTCCGGCGGGCAGCTCGGTTACGCCGCAGGTTCAACTGTAGCCGAAGCCCTTGAAGATCGGAGAGATTTTGCCGCTCCTCTCCAAAAGCCACCTTCCGAAAAACCTCAAAGTCCGGCATGAGTGCTGCACAGTTTAGGGGCTGGGGCGGTCGATAAGGGTAGAGGGGCCGTTTCGCCTCCGGAATTCTCGGCGGGTTGGCGTCCTTACGCGCATAGTCAGCGCGGGATCTTTTGTTCTGCAGGGAATCGATTTGATGAAGTTCGGGCCTTTTACGCTGAGCGACCAAATCGGTGAAGGAGGGTTCGCCACCGTTTACAAAGCGACGGGGCCGGGAAGCGGTCCGGTGGCTCTCAAGGTCCTCAAGGACAAGTTCTTGGACAATAAGCGGGTAAGGCGCGATTTCGTCAAGGAATCCACCATACAAAAACAGCTCACCCATGAAAATATAGCGCGTTGTTACGGGCTTGTGCGCGACGGCAGGCGCATGGCTATTTGCATGGAGTTCATAGAGGGAGGCACTTTCCGCTCCCGCGCCCACGGCCCCGAAGCATTTGAGCAGGATCTCCCTATTCTGCTTCAAATCGCAATGGGATTGGGCTATCTCCATTCCAACGGAATAGTCCACTTGGATCTGAAGCCCGGCAATGTGCTTGTGGACGGCCAGGGGTGGGCCAAACTCATAGATTTTTGTCTTGCTTTCCGCCGTACGTGGTGGAATGTGCTTAAGCGTTTCTTGAGCCATGATGTGATCCCGGGCAGCCCTTCATACATGGCGCCCGAAGTGATACGCGGGGCGGTCCCGGATCCCCGGGCTGATATGTACTCACTGGGCGTTGTAACGTACTGGACGCTTACGGGACGTTTGCCTTTCACCGGATCCGCCCGCAGCATTCTGCGCGATCACGCAAGAACGACACCGGTTGCACCCAGCCGGATCAATCCGAGGGTGCCGCCGGCTCTTGAAGCGCTTGTTTTCAGGCTGCTTGCCAAAGATCCCGACTCCCGGCTCGCAGACATTGAGGAGTATTGCGAGACACTGCTTGCAGTGGGCATCCCCACAGGTACAAAGGTTTAAGAAGGAGGGCGGTTCCCTCCTTGACGCCCCCCTTGCTCGAGCGGGTGCTTGCTGATATATTCCCAGCCGGGAGGTTGAGCCGTGCTGCTTCGGACGCGCGATGTGCTTGAGCGGACGAAAATAACCCGGCAGACTCTCTACCGGTACATAACGGCCGGATTGATCCGGGAAGCGGCGGTCACCGAATCAGGCCGCTTGCTTTTCGCTCCGGAGGTGGTGGCTCATATCCGCTTGATTCGGGAACTGAACGAATCAGGCTACACGCTGCAGGACCTGAAGGAGATCTTTTTCAGCCGCAGGCGGCCGCAAAGCCGCAGGCGCTCGGCCGGAGAGAAAAGTACGGGCGCGCAAGAGGAGTCCTCCTGAGAGCTTGCGGCTGCCTGAGGGCGTCCAGGCTGTGAGAGGCTCTCTGTGCATACCGGTCCGGGGGACGGGAACCGGACGCAGAACGGTAAAGCTGGAACCAAAGCTATGGTGGATTTTTTTGCTGAACTCAGGGAAAGAGGCTTCATTTCTCAGGCGACCCACGAGGATCCGAGGGCGGTCTTGGGGGGCGGCCCGGTTGTAGGTTATGTGGGGTTTGATCCTACCGCGGACAGCCTGCATGCAGGACACCTCATTCCGATCATTGCGCTTGTGCACCTGCAAAGGTCCGGCGGGAAGCCCATCGCTGTTGTGGGCGGGGCGACGGGCCTGATCGGCGATCCTTCGGGGAAACTCGAAGCACGGCCGCTTTTGTCCGAAGAGGCTATTGAGCGGAACCTGCGCGCTGTTCAAGCGCAACTGTCTCGGTTTCTGCAGTTCGGCGAAGGGCCCGGCGATGCAGTCATGGTGAACAACGCAGAGTGGTTCCGCGAGAAGAAATACATTGAATTTCTTCGCGAGATAGGCCCTCATTTCTCGGTCAACCGCATGATCAAGCTGGAGAGTGTGGTAAGCAGACTGGAAAAGGGCCTTTCGTATCTCGAATTCAATTACATGATACTCCAAGCCTATGACTTTCTTATGCTCTACGACCGGTACGGTTGCAGGCTCCAAATGGGCGGCGACGACCAATGGGGAAACATTGTCATGGGAATGGAGCTCATTCGAAGGTTGCGCCGCGTTGAGGTCTGCGGTCTCACCTTTCCGCTCATCACCACTTCAAGCGGCCAGAAAATGGGCAAGACGGAAAAGGGCGCGCTTTGGCTGGATTCCGGCCGCACAACGCCTTATGAGTTTTACCAGTATTGGATCAACATTGAAGATCGATTGGTTCCCCAATGCTTGAATCTTTACACGTTCCTGGAGAAGAAGAAACGCGATGAGCTGGCCTCGCTGAAAGGCTCTGAAATCAGGGAGGCCAAGAAAGTGTTGGCCTATGAGGTGACCGCGTTCGTGCACGGACGCAGGGCCGCCCAGGAGGCGCGACGCGCAAGTGAGGCTGCTTTCGGGAAAAAGAGCGCGCCGGGAAAAGAGCGGGACTGGGCGGCCATGCCGGCTACGCAGGTTCCTCAGGAAGAACTTCGCAAAGGAGTCCCGATTCTGAATCTTCTTGTGCGCTGCGGCCTTACAAAGTCAAACAATGAAGGTCGGAAAATCGTCTTGGGCGGAGGCCTCTATGTGAACGAGGAACGTTACAGTGATCCTGAGCGCCCGCTGACGCTAAAAGATGTAAAAGAATGGGGCAACGAGCGGTTCGTTCTGCTTCGCAAAGGGCGCAAAACCTACCACCGAGTCTTACCGGTGTAGTGCCTCGTCCAATAACTACCGTCCGGTTTTGGCTTCTTGCCAAAACCGGACTCGGGGCGCCTGGCGGGATCTTTTGGCACGATGTCTACGATCCCCAATCAGCCGGCCCCAGACAGCCTGAGGTCGTTGAGGCTATCACCAATCCTTCTCTGAGAGGCGCATACAGCGAAGAGGGTTTGGACTTCGGACTTGTGTCCCGCTGCAACACTAAGCGTTGATAGCCTGCCTTACCTCCTGGAGCCAAATTCTTGCCACGGAGAGCAAAAGGCTGCAGAGAGGCTGCATAGGGTGTGGGCCGGCTGATTGGGGACTGCGTCGCCGCTCCTCGGAAACCGACTCCGTAAGGTTGCCTGCGTCGCGGCTCCTTGCCTCGCACCAAAATCTCTCCGCCATCCGCTCCCGTATTTATTGGACGAGGCACTTAAGGGCCCGTCTGGCTTGTGGCAGCCAATTTTAGGAACGGGAAAGTGGTTTCTCGATGAATAACTACCGTCCGGTTTTGGCTTCTTGCCAAAACCGGACTCGGGGCGCCTGGC